>NZ_JBSGZD010000046.1:0-38929 GCF_053610825.1 Streptomyces sp. NPDC054863
GTCCGGAATCTCACCTCCGGCCGGGCCGCGCCGGGGTGCGTACCGCCGACGCCGGTGCCGCCTCGTGAGGCGACCGCTCACGCGTGCCGGTACACGGCTCCCGGCTCCAGCCTCTTCGGCGCGAACAGCTGCTTGAGCGACACCAGCGTGAACCCCCGCTCCCGCAGCTCGTCCACGATCCCCGGCACCGCGGGCACCGTGCCCTCGTAGATGTCGTGGAGCAGGATGATCCCGCCCGGTTTCGCGGACTTCAGGATGCGTTCCTCGATCACCTTCGGGTCGTGGTCCCGCCAGTCCAGCGCCCGCGAGTTCCACAGGATCTGGGCGAGCCCCAGCTCCTTGCAGAGGGCCGCCACCTGCTTGTTGGTCCGCCCCTGCGGCGGTCTCATCAGCGTCGGCCGCCGCCCCGTCAGCGGTGTGAGGGCGTTCTGCGTCTGCACCAGCTGACGACGCGCCTCCGGCAGCGGCACTTCGGTCAGCCGCGGGTGCGTCCACGAGTGGTTGCCCACCTCGTGCCCCTCCGCCGCCATCCGCCGCACCAGCTCCGGATACCTGAGGACGGGCCCCTTCCCGATCAGGAAGAACGTCGCAGGGACGTGCTTCTCCTCCAGTACGTCGAGCAGTTCACCGGTGTACCGCCCCGGCCCTCCGTCGAAGGTCAGGCTCACGCACTTGGCCACCCGGCAGTCGACGGGGCCGACTGCCGGGCCGCCCGCGAAACCGGTCAGCAGGGCGGCGGCGACCAGCACGGCGGCGGTGATCAGGGAACGGCGGCATTTCGTCACCGCACACCGGTACCAGCGTGGAGCACCCGTACAAACGCCGCCCCCGCCCCAGGTCACCCGGTCGGCCCGGTCACCCGGGGCGGTCCGGTCACCCGGCTCGGCCCGCCCACCCGGCTCGGCCCGGCAGGGGAGTGGCGCGTCTCAGCTCCGCTCCCACCTGCCGATGACGACCGTCGCCCCCAGGTCCTCGTCCTCCTCGACACGGGCCGTCAGCCCGCCCCGTACCATCGCCGCGACCGTACGGTCCGCCTGCCGCTCGCTCGTCTCGATCAGCAGGCTCCCGCCGGGCGCCAGCCAGCGCGCAGCCTGGGCCGTCACCCGCCGCTGTACGTCGAGGCCGTCGGCGCCGCCGTCCAGTGCGACGAGCGGCTCGTGGTCCCGCGCCTCGGAGGGCAGCAGTCCGATGTCCTCGGTCGGTACGTACGGGGCGTTGGCCATCAGTACGTCCACCCGCCCCAGGAGCCCGGCAGGCAGCGGCGCGTACAGGTCGCCCTCGTACACCGTGCCGCCCACCGCGCCCACGTTGCGCCGCGCACACCGCACCGCGGCGCTCTCCACGTCGGCGGCGTGCAGTTCGATCCCGGGCAGCTCCGCCCCGAGCACGGCCGCGGCGGCCCCCGACCCGCAGCACAGATCGAGCACCACGGCCCCGGGCTGCCGGGCCGCGGCCAGCACCCCCGCGCGGCGCACCAGGAACTCCGTCCGCGGCCTGGGCACGAACACTCCCGTGTCCACGGAGATCCGGTGTCCGCAGAACTCGGCCCAGCCGAGGACGTGTTCGAGGGGCAGACCGTCGATCCGCCGTTCCACCATGGCGGCGAGCTGCGCGGGCGTCCGCGCGGTGGACAGCAGCAACTCCGCCTCGTCCTCGGCGAAAACGCAACCGGCGGCCCGGAGCCGCGTGACGACGACGGAGGGAGAGAGCAGTGCGGAAGCCGGAGCCGGAGTGTGGGCGTGGGCGGAAACGGGAGCGCATGTGGATATCGACATGGGAGAGCCTTTCGGAATGATTACCGAGGGCGCTCTCCGGTCCGACCCGTAACGACAGCTGTGACGGTTACAACAGCTTCGTACGGCGACCACGAGGTGAGAGCACCCAACCTGCGACAGCGGTAATGGGTCTCACCTCCCTGGTCAGGGCCCGCACGAGCGGCGGGCAACACGGGGACCCTACCCGACAGGAGCACCGCCGTACAGAGACGGTCGGCGGCACTCGGTGTCCTTCGCGGTCGGAGCTCCTGGCGGCCCCCGGCCCCGGTGACCTCGGCCTCGCCCGGGCGGCCCCTCGCCCGGGGGAGGGGCGAAGGGCCGTACCGCTGCTACTTGTTGACGGCGAAGCGCATCAGGGCCTGCTCGTCACCCTGCTTGACCTTGCCGGTCTTGTTGATGACCTCAAGCTTCCAGTTCGCACCGTCCCGGACCGCCTTGGCGACGGCGCAGGCGTTGTCGCTGGTGAGCAGGGACGGCCAGATGTCCGCGACCTGCTGGGCGCTGCCGCCGGAGGCGTCGTACACCTTGAAGCTGATGTTCCGGGCCTTGGAGAACGAGCTGTTCTTCTTGAACGCGGCGGAGACGAACACGATGGACGTGACGTTGGTCGGCACGCGGCCGAACTCCACGGTCACCGTCTCGTCGTCGCCGTCGCCCTTGCCGGTCTGGTTGTCGCCGCTGTGCACCAGCGCGCCGTTGCCCAGCGGGTCCAGGGAGTCCAGGCCTGCGAGGCGGACCGGGTCGGCGCCGCTCATGGCGATGGCGATCAGGTCGAGGTCCGTGCCGACCGTCCGGCGCAGCTTGCCCAGTACGCCGCCGCTGCTGCCCGAGGTCGGGTCCCAGGACACGCCGATGGACAGGTGGGTCACGCCGGCCAGGTCCGCCGGGCCGTCTTCCTTGCTGAGCGTGATCATGTGAGATCCCTTGATGGTGGACAAGTAAGTGCAAATTCTGCATTGCGCCGTCGTGGCCGCCCCGGCCGGGGGTGGAGCCGTCCGGGACCCTCGCAGCCTGTCACGCGAAGTCCCAGGTGAGCATGGCGAATACGCCGTCCCGCCGCGCTCCGGACGCCGTGTACGTGGCCAGTGCAGCCGCATTGTCCGTGTCGACGCCGACCCACATGCCGTAGCAGCCGCGCTCCCTGGCCTCCGCGGCGAGGGCCTCGGTCAGCGCGCGCCCGATGCCGCGCCGCCGGTGTCCCTCGTCCACGGACAGCTCGTACAGGCACATCTCCGTGCCCTTGTCCGGATGCAGCATCTCGATGCCGGAGACCATCCCGGCCGGGAAGCCGTCGACGTACGCGACGAGCATCAGATGTCCGGGCGCTGCCAGGAAACGCTCCGCCCACTCCTCGCGCGCCGCCGCATCAAAGAGGTGCTCGGCGGCGATCAGTTCTGCTGTGGCGGTGGCGCGGCGGATCTCCACGCTGCTCTCCATGCGACGGCCTCTCCGGTACGGGCGTACAGGGGCGAGTGACGTACCACGGCTGCGGTACGGCGCAAGGGCGGCCTACTCCTCGGGGAGGGGCACCGGTTCCGCCTCGCGGCAGCCTAAAGCCACAGGACGGGCACTTAGGGTCGGGAGCATGGAGAATCCCCTTCGCCGACTCCCGCGCGGGCGCCCCCGCGGGAGGCGGCTCGCCGCCGTGCTCGCGGTGCTCGCCCTGCTGGTGGGCGGTGGAGTCTGGGCAGGCGTCGCCGCCGCAGCGGACGACCCGGCCCCCGTGCACAGGTCCGACCAGACGGTGGAGATGCCGGGCGCGCGCATCGACACCTCGTACTTCACCGCCGGTGACACCGGGAAGCGCCGGCCCGCGGTGCTCATCGGCCACGGCTTCGGCGGCAGCAAGAAGGACGTGCGGGCCCAGGCGGAGGAGCTGGCCAGGCACGGGTACGCCGCCTTGACCTGGTCCGCGCGCGGCTTCGGCAGGTCCGGCGGGAAGATCGGCCTCAACGACCCGGCCACCGAGGTCAAGGACGTGTCCCGGCTGATCGACTGGCTCGCCAAGCGCGGCGAGGTCCAGCTCGACAAGGACGGCGACCCGCGCGTCGGCGTCACCGGCGTCTCCTACGGCGGCGCGATCTCCCTCCTCGCCGCGGGCCACGACCCGCGCGTGGACGCGATCGCGCCCCAGCTGACGTACTGGAACCTCGCCCAGGCCCTCTTCCCGGACGGGGTCTTCAAGAAGCTCTGGGCCGGGATCTTCGTCACCACGGGCGGCGGCTGCGCCCGCTTCGAGCCGCGGCTGTGCGAGATGTACGAGCGGGTCGCCGTCGCGGGCAAGCCCGACGACGAGGCCCGCAAGATCCTTGAGGAGCGCAGCCCGTCCGCCGTCGCGGACCGCATCAAGGTGCCCGCGCTGATCGTCCAGGGGCAGAGCGACTCGCTCTTCCCGCTCGGCCAGGCGGACCGGATGGCCGCCGCCGTTTCCAAGAACGGCGCCCCCGTCGCCGTCGACTGGGTCTCCGGCGGCCACGACGGCGGCGACCAGGAGACCGGCCGCATCCACGGCCGCGTCACCGACTGGTTCGACCGCCACCTCAAAGAGGACGCGACGGTCGACACCGGCCCCGGCTTCCGCGTGAGCCGCACCGGAGGAGTCGACTCCACCAACGGCTCCGCCAGCCTGCGCGGCGCGGACGCCGCCCGCTACCCGGGCCTGCGGAACGACGTGCGGAACATCCCCCTCACCGGCCGCCGCGGCCCGCAGCAGACCTTCGCCAACCCGGCCGGGGCCAACCCGCCCGCCATCTCCTCCGTCCCCGGTGCGGGAGCCCTCTCGCAGCTCTCCGGGCTCGGCGTGGGTCTCTCCCTCGACTTCCCCGGCCAGTTCGCGCAGTACGACTCCGCACCCCTCGACAGCGGCGTCCAGGTCACAGGCTCGCCGACCGTCAAGGTGCGGGTGAAGTCCGACCGCGACGACATGGTGCTCTTCGCGAAGGTCTACGACGCGAGCGCGGGCGGCCGGCAGGTGCTGCCGCACCAGCTGGTGGCCCCGGTCCGGATCACCGGCGCCAAGGCCGGAAAGTCGGTCGAGCTGACCCTGCCCGCCGTCGACCACAAGTTCCAGACCGGGCACCGGATGCGGCTGCTGCTCACCGCGACCGACCTCGGATACGCGTCCCCGGCCGACCCGGCGACGTACACCGTGGCGCTGGAGAGCGGCCTCCAGGTGCCCACCGACCCGCAGCTCGCCACCGCCGCCGCCGGGCTCGCCTGGTGGGTGTGGGGGCTGCCGCTCGCGGGCGCACTGGTCGCGGGTCTGCTGCTGGTGAGCGCACGCCGCAGGACGGCCGCACCGGCCCCCGACCCGGCGCTCGCCGACGTACCGCTGACGATCACCTCTCTGAGCAAGCGGTACGGGAAGTCCGGCGACAGGTACGCCGTACGCGACCTCTCCTTCCGCGTCGAGAAGGGCCAGGTCCTCGGACTCCTCGGCCCCAACGGCGCCGGAAAGACCACCACTCTGCGGATGCTGATGGGCCTCATCACCCCCGACGACGGAGAGATCCACGTCTTCGGGCACGCCATCCGGCCCGGCGCACCTGTGCTGTCCCGGGTCGGCGCGTTCGTCGAGGGCGCGGGCTTCCTGCCGCACCTCTCGGGCCGCGCCAACCTCGACCTGTACTGGCAGGCCACGGGCCGTCCCGCCGAGGACGCGCACATCGAGGAGGCCCTGGAGATCGCAGGACTCGGCGACGCCCTCCAGCGCGCCGTACGCACGTACTCGCAGGGCATGCGCCAGCGCCTCGCGATCGCCCAGGCCATGCTCGGCATGCCGGACCTCCTGATCCTCGACGAGCCCACCAACGGCCTCGACCCGCCGCAGATCCGCGAGATGCGCGACGTGATGATCCGGTACGCGGCCGGCGGACGCACCGTCATCGTCTCCAGCCACCTCCTGTCCGAGGTCGAACAGTCCTGCACGGACCTCGTCGTCATGGACCGCGGCAAGCTCGTGCAGGCAGGCCCGGTCGCCGAGATCATCGGCGCGGGCGACACCCTGCTGGTCACCGTCGACGGCGAGGTGACGGAGGCCGTGCTCGACAAGGTGGCCGCGCTGCCGGGCGTCGACACGGCCGTACGCGCCGAGGGCGGGCTCCTGGTCCGCCTCGACGGGGCCACGGCCCGGACGCTCATCGCCGAACTGGTGCGGATGGACGTCCCGTTGACCGGGGTGGGCCCGCACCGCCGCCTGGAGGACGCGTTCCTCACCCTGATCGGAGGCCCGGCATGAGCAGTGCGACCGTGACCGACACCGCGACCGACACGGCGCCCGGCTACCGGCCGGGGCGGACGCTCCCGCTGCGGGTGGAGGCCAAACGCCAGTGGCGTCGGCGCCGCACGATGGTCATGGCGATCATCCTGGGCGCCCTGCCCTTCGTCCTCATCGCGGCCTTCGCCATCGGCGGCACCCCCGCCGAGCGGGGCGGCAGCGCCAGCGGCCGGATCAACCTCATGGACACGGCGACCGCCTCCGGCGCGAACTTCGCCGCGACCTGCCTGTTCGTCTCGGCGGGCTTCCTGCTGATCATCCCGGTCGCCCTCTTCTGCGGCGACACCGTCGCCTCCGAGGCCAACTGGTCGTCCCTGCGCTACCTGCTCGCCGCACCCGTGCCACGCGCCCGGCTGCTGTGGAGCAAGCTGGCCGTGGCGCTCGTCTTCAGCCTGGCGGCGATGGTGCTGCTGCCGCTGGTCGCACTGATCGCCGGTACGGCGGCGTACGGCTGGGGACCCCTGGAGCTGCCCACCGGCGGCGCGCTGGCGGCGGGCACGGCGGTGCCTCGCCTCGGCCTGGTCGTCGCGTACCTCTTCGTCTCCCAGCTGGTCACCGCGGCCCTCGCCTTCTGGCTCTCCACGAAGACGGACGCACCCCTGGGCGCGGTCGGCGGCGCGGTCGGCCTGACGATCGTCGGGAACGTCCTGGACGCGGTCACCGCACTGGGCGACTGGCGCGACTTCCTGCCCGCGCACTGGCAGTTCGCCTGGGTGGACGCGATCCAGCCGCAGCTGGAAATGGGCGGGATGCTCAAGGGCGCGGCGATCTCGGTGACGTACGCACTGGTGCTGTTCGCGCTCGCCTTCCGGGGCTTCTCCCGCAAGGACATCGTGTCGTGACGTAAAGGGGCTGCGGGCGGGCGCGACTCCGTACATCATGTGCGGCATGTCAACTCTTCTGCTCGCACTGGCAGTTGTCTCCACAGGCCTCTACGCGGGCATGATGCTGATCTTCCTGACCGGCATCATGCCCGCACTGGCGCGGGTGGACGACGAGCAGTTCGTCGGCGTGATGCGCCGCATCAACGAGGACGTGCCGCGCGGAATCTTCGTCACGACGATGTTCGCGTCGGTGCTCTTCCCCGTCGCGGCCCTCGTCGTCGGCCCGGAAGGAGGCCGCTCGGCCACCCAGCTCTGGCTCCTGATCGGCGGCCTGGCCCTCACCGTCCTCAACCACGCCGTGACGGCGGGCGGCAACATCCCGCTCAACAACGCCCTCGCGGCCTCGGAGACGGCCGGCACCCCGGCCACCGAGGTACGGGTCACCTTCGAATCCCGCTGGAACCGGCTGCACGCCTCGCGCACCCTCTTCGCGGTGACCGGATTCGCCCTGCTGGTGGCGAGCGCACTGGCCTAGGCACTCGCCCCGGACGCTCGTCCCAGGCGCTCGTACGACATCATCGCCGCAGCAGCGCGAACAGCGTTTCCCACCGCTCCGCGACCACCTCGGGGGCGTACCGCCGCACATTCTCCCGGGCCGCGTCGCCGAGCTGTTCCCGCAGCTCCCGGTCGGCCATCAACCGCTCGATCTTCCGCGCCAGTTCGTCCACGTTGCCCGGCCGGGCGAGCAAGCCGTCGACGCCGTCCGTCACGATCTCCCGCACCCCGGGCGACGCGTCGAACGCGACGCACGGCAGCCCGGCCGCCTGCGCCTCAAGAGGCGTCACCGGAAACCCCTCCTGGCGCGACGGCAGCACGAACACCGAACCCTCCCGCAGCGCCCCCGGCACGTCCTCCGTGAACCCCATCCACTCCACGGAGGACCCGAGCCCCAGCTCCGCGCACTGCTTCTGCAGCACCTCCTCGCGGGTACGTGCGTCCCCGGTGCTCTCGCCGTACATCCGCAGCCGCCAGTCCGGATGACGAGGCGCCACCTGCGCCCACGCGTCGAGCAGAATGTCCGGCCCCTTGTCGTGGTCGAGGCGGCCGATGCTCAGTACGCACTTCCGGTCGCGCGGCGAGGGGTCCCGCACGGCCCCCGGAAGGAGCCCCGGCATCACCCCGGCGTGGTTGACCCAGCTGCGGATCCACCAGTCGGCGTCCTGCCGGGTCGGCGCGAGCACCCGGTCCGCGTGCTGCCGGCACAGCCAGCGCAGCCGCGGGAAGCGCCCCGACCGCTTGGTGACGGCGTACGGCTCATGGCTCATCAGGACGACCGGGAGCCCCGTGGTGTCCGCGAGCGCCACCCACTCCAGCACCCACCCCTCGGTCACCACGACGACCCCGCGGGCCCCGGCTGCCCCGCGGGGCCCACCAGCCCCGACGGCCCCGTCGGTCTCCTGGAAGAGCGCGGACAGTTCCGCCGCCTTCGCCCGCATGCCCCGCTCGTGCGCACGCCGCCGCCGGTGCGCGAGCAGATCCAGCGGGTGGCGGGGCTTCCCCGGCGCGGCGGGCGGCGGGGCGTCGTACAACGCGCTGACCCGGTACGGAAGACCACTCCCGGTCCGCAGCCGCCGCACCCCGTCCCCCGCGGGCGCCACGCCGATGAGCCGCACCCGGTGGCCCCGCTCGCTGAAGAGCCCGGCCAACTGGTGGGTCCGGCGGGCGGTGCCACCCTGGGCGTCGACGCTGCCGGAGACAAGAAAGACGTCCAAGAGCATTCCCGGGCTGGAGAGCGGTTGGGGCATTCCGGGCGAATCTACACAAGGGGAGGCCCGCTGACGGGGAGGGCGGAGCGCTGGGCCCGTCGGCCGCCGCGCGCCCGGATCGGGCCTGCCGCACTCCGGTCGGTGGCTCCGGCGGGTCCCGGCGGTGGCTCCGGCAGGGTCCCTCCGGTGAAGTCGGCCGGTCCCGCCGGAGACGTCGGCCGACTTGCCGAGAAAAGGCCTATTGGGGAGATTTGTTGCCCTGGCTCAATACGACTGGCAGAAGCGCGCGCCCAGGCCCTCCTTGATTCATTCCGTGCGTCCGCAAGGATAAAAAAGCAATACATCCAAGCGGCGAATTTCCCGACATTCCATGTGCTCAGGTAATTCCGCATCATTTCGAGGGATCTGAGCAATATGGATTGGGACGTCATCCTTGTGCTGCTCGCCGTGGCAGCCATGGCCGGGTGGATCGACGCGGTGGTCGGCGGTGGCGGTCTGCTGCAGTTGCCCGCGCTGCTCATAGGCGCCGGCCACCTGCCGGTGGCCTCCGTGCTCGGCACCAACAAACTGGCCGCGACCTTCGGCACCCTGGCCGCCGCCCTGGCCTACGGCCGCAAGCACCCGATGTCGCGCAAGGTGGTGGCGGTGGGCGGCAGCGCGGCCGTGGCCGGTTCGGCGGGCGGCGCGCTGGTTGCCTCTGCCGTCTCCTCCGACTTCCTCCGCCCGGTGATCCTCGTACTGCTGGTCGCGGTGGCCTGCTTCGTCCTGCTGCGCCCCAGCTTCGGAGCGGGAAAGCCGGGAACGGAGGGCCCGGACGCCTCCCGCCAGGCTCCCGAGCGGCGCAGGGCCGCCTTGCTGGTGCTGCTGGCGGGCGGCGGGATCGGGTTCTACGACGGGCTGGTGGGCCCGGGAACCGGCACCTTCCTCATCGTCACCTTCACCACCGTCCTCAGCCTGGAATTCATCCGGGCGCTGTCCACGGTGAAGATGATCAACGTCGGCACCAACCTGGGTGCGCTGCTGGTGTTCGCGTCGCAGGGACACGTCCTGTGGCTGCTGGGCCTGGGCATGTCGGCCTTCAACGTGGCCGGCGCCCTCGTCGGAGCGCGGATGACGCTGGCCAGGGGCAGCGGATTCGTCAGGGTCGTACTGCTGGTCGTCGTCACGGTGATGATCCTGCGCCTCGGGTACGACCAGTTCGGCTGAGGGGCCGGGAGGCCGGGAGGGCAGGAGGGCAGGAGGCCGACAGGGCAGGTCCGGCGTGGATCGTCACGCCAGGGCCGCGACGGCGTCCACGCTGATCCGCCGCCCACCCGCGAGCGTGACGACCGCCGCGCTGCGGGCGGGCGGAGCCTGCGGGAAGACGTCGGCGAAGACGGTGTTGAGAGCGGTGAGCTGCCCGGGGTCGGCGTAGAAGACGGTCACCTTCGCCACGAGGGCGAGGCTGCTGCCCCCGACCAGGAGGACCCGCTCCAGGTTGGCGAACGCCTGGCGGCACTCGCTCTCGAACGGTCCCTCCCGGACCGTGCCGGTCCGCGGGTCCACTCCCGTCTGGGCGGACACGAAGAGCAGGCCGCCGACCCGGGTGGCCGGTGAGTACGGGCCGAGGACCGGAAGGTCCGGGCTGTGAAGAGGATGCACGGTCATGCTGCCGCCGCCTCCTTCTCGCCGCTCAGTACGTCCGCCAGGAGGCCGGGGGTGACGTTGCCGCCGCTGATCACGGCGACGCAGGGCAGCCCCGCCGGCAGCCGGTCGTGGTGGAAGAGGAAGGCCGCTGTGGCGACCGCTCCCGACGGCTCCGCGACCAGCCGGGCGCGGGAGGCGATGACCCGCATGGATGCGCGGATCTCTGCCTCGCTGACGGTGATGATGTCGTCGGCGTAGGCGCGGACGTGCTGCCAGGTCAGGTCGCCGAGGGCCGGCGTGCGCAGGCCGTCGGCGAGCGTCCGGCCGGTCTGCGCGGCGGTCCATCGGCTGATCCGGCCGATACGCAGGCTCTCGGCCGCATCCCCGGCGAACTCCGGTTCCACCCCGATCACCCGGCAGGACGGGCGGAGCAGCTTCACCGCTGCGCCGATCCCGGAGATGAGCCCGCCGCCGCCGACGGGCACGAGCACCGTGAAGTCCCCCGGCAGGTCTTCGAGGATCTCCAGCCCGACAGTGCCCTGCCCCGCGACGACCCCAGGATCGTCGTACGGCGGAACCAGGGTGTGGCCGTGGTCGGCGGCCAGTGCGAGCGCGGCCTCGCGATAGGAGTCCGCGGGGACGGTCCGGACCTGCGCGCCCAGCGCCCTGGTGGCCTCGATCTTCACCGCGGACGCGGTGTCCGGCATGACGACGACCGCGCGGATCCCGAAGCCCCGGGCGGACAGGGCCACCGCCTGGGCGTGGTTGCCGCTGGAGTGGGTGACGACGCCGCGGGCACGTTCCGCGTCGCTCAGCATGGCGATCTTGTTGTACGCGCCGCGGATCTTGAAGGCTCCCGTGGTCTGGAGATTCTCCGCCTTGAGCCGCAGCGGGTGTGCACTGCCCGGGACCAGGTCCGCCGCCGGGAGCGGGATCAGGGGGGTGCGGACGATGGCAGAGGCTGCCGAGATGCGGTCCCGGGCGCTTTCCAACGCGGACAGCGAGGTGAGTGACACGACTTTCCTTAGCGATTACAGAACTCGCACCGGACGGTGGGAGAGGAAGGCGGAGACGCACTCGGCGGCGTCGGAGTAGCTCAGCTCGAAGTTGCCCCGGGTCACGTAACCGATGTGCGGCGTCAGGACCGTGTTCGGAGCCCGCAGGACGGGATCGGACGCGGGGACGGGTTCCACCGGGTGGACGTCCAGTCCCGCTCCGCCGATCCACCCGCCGTGCAGGGCGGCGAGCAGGGCCGCCTGGTCCACGACGGGTGCGCGGGAGGTGTTGATCAGGTGGGCGGTCGGCTTCATGAGCCGGAGCTCGGCCTCGCCGACCACGGATCTGGTCCGTTCGCTGTAGCGGAGATGGATCGTGACGTAGTCGGAACGGCGGAACAGCTCTTCCTTGGAGACCACTTCGACGCCGGCGCAGGAGCCGTGCTCGGCTGTCAGATTCTGGCTCCAGGCCACGACGTCCATTCCGAACGCGGTGCCGATCGCGGCGACCCTCCGGCCCAGTTTCCCCAGTCCGACCACCCCGAGGGTGGCGCCGTCGAGGTCCAGGCCCACGCCGCTCTGCCAGGCACCGGCGCGCAGCCCGGCGTCCTGCCTGCCGGTGCGTTTGGCCAGTTCGAGGATGAGGGCCCAGGTCAGTTCGGCAGCCGGGTGGGGGCGCAGGCGGGTACCGCAGACCGTGATGCCGAGCGACCGTGCGGCCTCACGGTCGATGGCGGCGTTGCTCATGCCCGTGGTGATGAGCAGGCGGAGACCTGGCAGCCGTTCCAGCACACCTGCGGGGAACGGCGTGCGTTCGCGCATGGCGACCACGGCGTCGAACGGCCGGAGCCGTTCGACGAGGGTGTCGGCATCCGTCAGATGGTCGTGGAAGAAGGCGACTTCGGTGTGTTCCGGCAGCCCCTGCCAGCAGCCGAGCCGAGCGGCTGCCTGCTGGTAGTCGTCGATGACGGCGACGCGGAACCTGCTCGTCGTCCCTGGTGCTTCAGGCACTGATCGGAGCGGCGATCTGCACCCGCTTGAGGTGGCGGGCCGGGTCGTCGAACGCGTTGCGGGAGTGCAGCATCCGCCAGTTGCTCCAGACGATCATGTCGCGCTCCTGGTACTCCACGGCGACGTGGCACTCGTCGTAGATCTCCTTGCCGCGCTCCACCAGCCGACGTGCGAGCTCGTCGCCCTCGGGCACGACCAGGTTGTTGTAGGAGAAGCGGAAGACCAGTTCGCCGTCGACCTCCTCCAGCACCGGGTGCTCGGCATGGTGCTGCACTCCGCGGCGGGCGAGGCCCTCCGTCGACTTCCACTCGTAGGTGGTCTCCAGGAAGTGCCGCTTCTCGTCCTCGGTGAACTCGCGGAGGATCCGGTCGCCGTCGAGCATGGTGGTCTCGCCCCCGAGCCCGGACGCGGGCGTGACGCACCACAGGGCCATGAAGCGCGGAGGGGTCCCGCGGAACTCGTAGCCCTCCGTGTGCGGGACCAACTGACGGCGGTTCTGTGCGTGGTAGACGTCGTCCATGTCGGCCTCCGGCTTCAGATCGCCGATCACGGTGCCGGTGGGCGTGGGCTGGAAGTCCCCCAGCTCCTTCAGGAACGCCACATGGTCGAAGCTGTCCGGCACATTCACGATCTGGACATAACCGTTGTTCCCCAGCAGTTGACGGAACGCGTACTTCAGAACGCTGTCGGGCAACGGGTCGTTGTTGACATCAGAACAGGAAAGGACACTGTCGGGCGACTTCGGCATGGTGACTTCCTCTGGTCCATCTCATTTCACGGAACGGGGTTTTCCCGCTTCGAGAGATCATCCTTGTCGCCCACCACCCACGGATCCAGGATCTAAATCGTCGCCCCTCGGACTGTCCGTATGTCGCCACCGGGACACTCTGCGTGTACGGCGTCAATTCGGTCGACTCGGGCATTCGCTCCGTCGGTCGGTGTCCCACGCAGTGGCGAGGCTTGGCCGCCGGTGATACCCGTGACGTGCCCATAAACCCAAAGTGGCCGCTCATTTTCTGTTGAAGCGTCGAGCTTCGCGAGAAAATGAGCGGCCACAGTTGCCGCAGCTGCGTGCGTTTACGGGTTCTGGACTCCCCAGCCGGTGTCGTGCTTCGAAGAAGTGATCCCGGCCGCCGCCGTGGCCACCGAAGCGGTGGACGGTGCGGCTGAGGACTGGAGTTGGGCAGCTCCAGAAATCGCGAGAAGGAGGCACGCGCCGAGGGAAATGGTGAGCACGCGGCGACGGGCGGAACGCATTGGAGCAGGCATGGCGGAGAGTTCCTAATAGTGAGGCGGCTGCCGAAGATTTGGCAGCCGTACGTGTGCACACAATCTTCACCGGGACGGGAGCCCGATTCAAGGGGTGCCCTCGTGTGCACTTCCGCCAGACGCAATGCGACAAGTGGTCAAAACGGCCGCTACGCGCGAACCGCGAGGGCTTCGCCGCTCTCCAGGTCCTGGCTCTTCTCCAGGAGGCCGCTGCGATGGATCAGATAGCCGGCCTGGAGGCGGCTGTTCGCCCCGAGCTCTTCCGTGATCTTGACCAGCCGCCGCTGCAGGGTGCGCATCGAGATGCCGAGCCTGCGGGCCACCGCGTGGTCGCTCTCTCCGCTCACCAGCAGCCGGACCAGCGTGTGGTCCATGTCCTCGGACACGGTCTGGATCTGCTCGGGATCGTGGCCGATCGGGAACAGGTCGCCCTTCAGCCAGATGTGTTCGAACGCCTGCACCGCGAAGTCGACGACGCTGCTGTCGCGGATCACCATGGCGCCCTGCTGGTTGCCGACGAGCGAGACCAGGGCGACCTTGCGGTCGAAGATGATGACCCGCATCAGGTTCGCGCTCGTCGTGCGTACCTCACCGCCCAGGCGGGTCAGCCGCTCGACGTACGCGGCGGTCGCTTGGTGGTAGCGCGCGGGATGCTGGTAGAGGGTGCGCATCCGTACGCCCTTGCGGAGTATCCCCTCGTCCCTCTGGATCGCCTCCGTCAGCTCCTCGACGCTGCGCCGACCGCCCGGCTGGGAGGTCAGTACCTCCTCCCGGCACTCTGCCGCCAGCTGCTCGATCGTGGCCAGCACGTCGTCGAGTTCGGGGAGGGCCTGCAAGGGCTGGGTGCCGTCCGGCCGGCGGTGCTCGAAGAGCGGCAGCAGTCCCAGCAGTTCGTGCCGGAGCCGCTCCACTTCCTCCATCTGGCGCCGCAGCCCGTTCTCTATCGGTGTGGCGACCAGAGCCACCGCGGAGGACGGGCTGACGGCGGAGACGAGGTTCCCGGCTCCTGGCTTCGCGTTCAGCAGCCGCAGCGCCAGTAGACGATGCACCGAACTCTCGGCCTCCTGGTAGGAGATACCGAGCTTGTTCGCCAGCTCGGTCACCTCTCCGTGGCCGTTCTCCAGTACGGACTCGTACAACCAGCGGTCCATGTCAGTGAGGTAAGCCTCGCTGCTTCGTGCTGGTTTAGGAATGTCTAGCACGTTCTCCCCCCCTGTCGGGATTCGGACAGTCCGATAGATGATCCCACGTCGAGATCACTCTTCTAAGTGATCTCGGGCACGATGAATCTGGTCCTTGCGCGGAATTGAGGGGGTATTGGAAGCCGCCCCGCGCGCACTGATTGCCTTATGTACCGGTTTCGGAAACCGAAGGTCTGCGTCGACACATCTGTCCGCGCCCGGTCCGGGAAGGTCCGCGCGGCATGTCGCTCACGTACCGCGAGGTCAGAGCCCCGCACGACCGGGACCGGGACCGGGCCGCGGGAGCGACGTGGCGCACGCGGGGAGCGGACGACGGCGCCTGCTCCAGGACGATCCCCGGGCGTGCGGGGCTCACCGGAAAGACTTATGAGGGGATGGGGGAAACGCGAAACGTGACCGACAAAAGCAAATCGGAACATATGGCGGACACGGAATTGCCGGAGTGCACCGTACGTCTGGCGCTGCGTGACACGGTGCCGGTAGCCATGGGATATCTGCCGTTGGGAGCCGCCTACGGGCTGCTCCTGGCAGACGCCGGGATCGAATGGTACTGGGCGCCGCTGTCAAGCATTTTTGTTTTCGCCGGCGCCATGCAGTTCCTCTCGGTTCCGTTGCTTGCGGCGGGGATTCCGTTGTTCCAACTGGCGACGACCACGCTCGTCATCAACTTCCGTCACGTCTTCTACGGAATCTCCTTCCCGCTGAATGAACTGCGCGGCAGGACCCGTCGCGCCTACGGCGTATTCGCGCTCACCGACGAGACGTATTCGCTCGTCGCCGCAAAAGCGGGAGAATCCCTTTCGGGGCGACGCATCCATTTCATCCAGTTGTTCAGCCATGCCTGGTGGATCCTCGGTTCCACGACGGGCGCGCTCGCGTCGATGCTGATCCCCAGCGGGATCGACGGGATTGATTTCGCTCTCACCGCTCTCTTCACGGTGCTGGCCCAGGAGCACTTCTACCGGCGGAGCAGCCGCAGGCCCATGGTGTACGGAGCGCTGGCAGGCGCTGTCGGATTTTTTGCCGGGAACAAACACTTCCTCAGCGTGGCCATGGCGGTGTTCCTCGTCATGGTGGCCACCGAGGCGATTCTCGAACGTCGGCGCGCCCAGGAAGGTGACCGGAGAGAGGCCGCACCCGGGGATGCCAAGGAGATGGCGCGGTGAGCGGCGGATATCTGATGGGGGCCGTCGCGGTCATGGCCGCCGTGACGTTCGCTGTGCGCGCCGCACCGTTCGTGCTGCTGCAACGTGTCACGGACTCGCAGGTCATGCGCGCCCTCGGGACCCTGATGCCGCCCGGCGTCATGGTGATCCTGGTGCTGTACAGCGTCAGCTCGACGGAGGCCGAAGTGCTTTTTGACCACCTCCCGGCAGTCGGCGGGATCGCGGTGACCGCCGCGGTTTATCACTGGAAGCGCAACGCATTGCTCGCCATCGTCGCCGGCACCGGTATCCACATGGCATTGCTGCGCCTGGTCGGTTGACCCTTCCAGGGTTTTCGGACCGCCGTGGCGGGCTGGAGCCGGAGCCCGCCACAGCACGCCGAATCAGCCCTGGCCGGCCGCGCTCCCGACCAGTTCCCGCAAGGCCTCTGCTGCCTCCGGCCGCTCGTACACATAGAAGTGACCGCCGGGGAATCCCCGGAAGGAAACCTCCAGGGAAGAGGAATCCCGCCAGGAATTCATTTCCGCCATGACGAGTGTGTCGTCATCCTTCCCGTACCAGACCTCCAGCGGAATTTCTTCTGCCCGGCCTGTCTCCGAGAAGGTGTCGGCCAGGTGGAGGTCGTGTCCGAGCAGGCTGAGCGCAAAATGCAGGAAGTCCTCATCCTCGAACATTTCAGGCGGGCAGCCGCCGAAAGAATGCAGTGCGGCGAGCAGCTGTTCGTGGTCGCGCACCACGAAGGGTTCCTTCGGCATGGTCGCGCAATCCGCTGTGGCCCGGGCCGAACGGGACGAGGAAATGACGACCCGGTGCACAAGAGCGAGCTGATCAGGGCCGAGGGTGCGTACTGCCGCGTGGGCAAAGAGAGCTCCGAGGCTGTGCCCCACGACGATCGTGGGCCGGTCGACGAGTTTCTCCATGTCCGGTGTCAGAAGCTCCATGGCCTCGTGGAAACTTCCGGACCGCAGGGATTCCTCGCCGGGCTCGCGTCCGGCGAGTTCAAAGAGAACGCTGTCACAAGAATCCTGCAGTTTGCGGGCCACCGGAAGGAAAGAAGAAGCCGACCCTCCGGCGTGATGGAAGGCGAGCAGCCGAACCGGCGCACTGCTGTTTCCCGTGCGTATGTAAGTCTCAGGCATGGATGTCTTCCCAGTTTTCTGGTGTGCGTTTTCCGATGTGTGTCGACAGATGTGCTTTCTAGTGGATCGCTCCCCGTTAATCAAGGGGCCCAGTAAATTCGTACCGAATGCCAGTAATGGAAAATGCGAGGCTCATTGTGACTCTGTTGGAAATCTTCCGAGGGGCGGTAGGCAGCCGTCCGGAGAGTGTCGCGGTCCGCGACGAGATCACCGCGCTCACCTACGCGGATCTCGACGCCCGCTCCGACTCGTTCGCTCAGGCCCTGCGCGAGCGCGGCATGGGCCGCGAGGACCGCGTCGCCTACTGCCTGGAGCGCGGGGTGCAGGTCTACGTGGTGCTCCTGGGCATCCTGAAGGCCGGTGCCGCCTACGTGCCGGTGGACACCCGCTACCCGGACGCCCGCCGGGACCTGATGGTGGCGGAGAGCCGCCCCTCGCTGGTGGTCACCGAGCCGGGTCGGACACCGCGCTTCGGCTCTTCCGGAGCCGAGGACCTGGACATCCTGGAGTTCGTCCTGGACGACTTCACCAAGCCCCCGCGCGAGGAACTGCCCGTGGCCGCCGCGGCGGACGCGGCTGCCGTCCTGTTCACTTCGGGCTCGTCCGGCACGCCCAAGGCGGTCGTCCTCGAACACGGCAACCTGGCCCACTTCGCCCGCAACTCCGCGCTGCCGGAGCTCACTTCGCAGGACCGGGTCGGCGCCGTCTCCAGCCTCTCCTTCGACGCCTTCCACTGGGAGACCTGGTGCGGCTTCGCCGGCGGCGCCGAGATCGTCGTCCTGCCGACCATGCCCGACCTGCTGACCCGTGACCTCAAGCGGGAGCTGCGCCGCCGAAGGATCACGGCCATGCTCGTGCCGACGATGGCCGTCAACCACGTGGTGCGCGAGGACCGCGAGGCTTTCGCGGACCTGCGCGTGCTGTGCACCGGCGGCGACGTGGTGCTCGCCTCCGCCTGCCGGGAACTGCTCGCGGGCACCTTCTCCGGCCTGCTCTACAACCTCTACGGGCCGACCGAAGGCGCCACCGCCTGCACGGCCCACCACATCACCCACGTCGCCGACGACGCCGACTCGGTGCCCATCGGCCGCGCCCTGGACGGCAGTCCCCTCTACGTCCTGGACGCCGACCGGGCCTCCGTCGCCGACGGCGAATCCGGCGAGCTGTACATCGGCGGTCCTGGCGTGGCCCGTGGCTACCTCGGCCGCCAGGACCTGACCGACGAGAAGTTCCACCCGGACCCGTTCGCCGCGGACGGCGGACGCATGTACGCCACCGGTGACGTCGTACGCCGCGGAGCCGACGGCGTCATCTCCTACCTGGGCCGCGCCGACGACCAGGTCAAGATCCGCGGCTACCGCGTCGAGCCCCGCGAGGTCGAGCGCGTCCTCACCCGCTGCGCCGGGGTCCGGGACGTCGCCGTGCTCCCCGTCGGTTCCGGCAGCGACAAGCACCTGGTCGCGCTCGTGGTCAACGACGACACGCTGCCCCTGAACAGACTGCGCGAGTACGCCGAGCGGGAGATGCCGGACTTCATGGTCCCCAGCTCCATCACCCGGGTCCCCGAGATCCCGGCCGACCCGCACGGCAAGCGCGACCTCGCCCGGCTGCGCGAGACCGCCGAGGAGTCCTTGCGGCGCAGCGTCGGCCACGTACCGCCGCGCGACGAGACCGAGCAGTACCTCGCCCGGCTGTGGATCGAGCTGCTCGCCGTCGAACAGGTCGGCGCCACCGACGAGTTCTTCGCCCTCGGCGGCAACTCGTTGCTCTCCTTCCGCATGCTGCGCCGACTCACCCGTGACCTGGAGGTCCGGGTCACCGCCCGAGAGGTGCTCGCGACCGGCCGCCTCGAAGACCTCGCCCGGCTGGTCCGGGACCGTAAGGAGACACCGCGCGCATGACCTCCCCGACAGCAGTGCAGACCGACCCGGCTGTGCGGACCGACCCGGCTGTGTACACCGACCCGGCAGGCTTTGCCGTGCAGATCGATCTGACGGACCCGGACCGGTTCGTGGCACAGCAGCACTACGCGATGTTCTCCTGGCTCAGGGAGAACGACCCGGTCCACTGGCACGCCACCCCCGACGGCAGCGGCTTCTGGGTGCTCAGCAGGTACGAGGACATAGCCGCCGCCTACCTCGACCACACGGACCTCAGCTCCGAGGCGGGTCCGATGCTGGGCGGCTCGCTCTACAGCGACGGCGACCCCTCCGCCGGACAGATGCTGGTGTCCACCGACCCGCCGCGCCACCGGATGCTCCGCCAGCAACTGCACCGGACATTCACCCAACACGTCGTCAAGCAGGTCGCCCGCCAGGTCGAAGAGCTGGTGGACAACGCCGTCGAGCGGGCGCTCGCCGACGGCGGCTGCGACTTCTCCACCGACATCGCCGAGGAACTCCCCGCCGGCGCCCTGATGGTGATGATGGGGATCTCACGCACCCGGGCCCACGAGCTGATCGGCCTGACCCGCAGCATGATCGGCTACCGGGACCCGCTCCTGGTCACCGACACGGAGGACGACGAGCGGCTGAGACTCGCCGTGATCCAGGCGGAGATCTTCGACTTCTGCGCCGACCTGCTGCGCGAGAAGCGCAAGAACCCTGGCGAGGACCTCATCAGCCAGCTCCTGCGGGCCGAGCTCAACGGTCGCCCGTGGACCGAGAACGAGATCCTCTTCAACTGCATGAACGTCGCGGTCGGCGGCGACGAGACCTCTTCCTACACCGCCTGCGCCGGCGTACTGGCCCTCGACGAGCACCCCGACCAGCTCGAACGGCTGCGTACGGAACCGGAATTGCTGGACGGCGCCCTCAACGAGATTCTGCGCTGGAACTCCACCAACCTCTACGTCCACCGTGTCGCCCTGCGCGACACGGTCATCCGGGACAAGGAGATCCGGCGCGGCCAGTCCGTCACGCTGTGGAACGTCTCCGCCAACCGCGACCCCGCACAGTTCCAGGAGCCCGAGACCTTCGACATCACCCGGAGCCCCAACAAGCACATGTCGTACGGCATCGGTATCCACCGGTGCATCGGCGCCATGCTCGCCCACACCGAACTGACCGTGCTCTTCCGCAAGCTGCTCGCCCCCGACCTGCGGATCGCGGTCGCCGGGCCGCCCCGCAGACTCCGGTCGAACTTCATCCAGGGCATCACCAGGCTCCCCGTAACGCTGACCCGATGACGACCCGGCGGGCGGCCCGCCCGGCCGCCCGCCCGGCGCTTACGCCGCCGCTATGGCCCCCTCGCTAGCCTGCTCCGACCAGCACAAAGGCCCTCCCCGAAGGGAGGGCCCGATGGTGCGTGCGCTGTGCGCCCCCGGCAGGACTCGAACCTGCGGCCAAGCGCTTAGAAGGCGCCTGCTCTATCCACTGAGCTACGGGGGCCGGGTGGTGGCCCTGGGCCCGGATCGGCCGGTGTGGCCATTTGTGGCTGTTGCCGGGGACAAGGATAGGGCTCCGATCACCTTGGCCCGGTTGCTTCACCTGCGTGGCATGATGTGGAGGTTCAGTGAAGCGACCCCGATAATCGCAGGCAGGTGCGAATCCCGCAGCGCTTTTCGCGTCCCGCGCCCCGGGTGTTGTGCACTCGTTATGCCTGTGCCCCACTCGTCCCAAGTGTCCCAGGGTGAGCATCGTCCCCGATTGGGGGGATATCGGCGCGCAGAGATGGTCTATACGCTTCAAAAAACGGTCATAGTTGGGCATTCTTCGTATGTGGTGACCTTGGACGTACGGCCTCAGCTGCTTGACGCACTTTCCGCCCTGCGCGACCGTGTCGCCGCCGTGCGCCTTCCTTTCCC
This sequence comes from Streptomyces sp. NPDC054863, assembly GCF_053610825.1. Classification (NCBI taxonomy): domain Bacteria; kingdom Bacillati; phylum Actinomycetota; class Actinomycetes; order Kitasatosporales; family Streptomycetaceae; genus Streptomyces; species Streptomyces sp. NPDC054863. Next base: position 20,855 of record NZ_JBSGZD010000046.1, read on the forward strand.
CCTGCCAGGGGCGCCCCGCGCGCGACAGACGCGGGTGGAGCTCCTGGCCCAGCTCGACGACTATCTGGTGCCCCGGCTCCGGGACCCCGAAGCACCGCTGCTCGCCGTCATCGGCGGTTCCACCGGGGCGGGCAAGTCGACGCTCGTCAACTCCCTGGTGGGGCGCCGGGTCAGCGAGGCGGGAGTGCTGCGGCCGACGACACGTACGCCGGTACTGGTGTGCCACCCCGACGACCACCACTGGTTCGCCGGGCTGCGCGTGCTGCCGCAGCTGACCCGGGTGTGGCTGCCCGAGCGCTGCGGGGAGGAACTGGAGGAGCCGGCCGAGAGCGGGGTGCTGCGGGTGGAGACCTCCGAGTCGCTGCCGGCCGGTCTCGCACTGCTCGACGCCCCCGACATCGACTCGCTGGTGGCGGCCAACCGGGTGCTGGCGGCCGAACTGATCTGCGCCGCCGACGTGTGGGTGATGGTGACGACCGCCTCGCGGTACGCGGACGCGGTGCCCTGGCATCTGCTGCGTACCGCCAAGGAGTACGACGCGATGCTCGTCACCGTCCTGGACCGGGTGCCGCACCAGGTCGTCGGCGAGGTGTCGCGGCAGTACGCGGCGCTGCTCACCAGGGCCGGGCTCGGCGACGTACCGCGCTTCACCATTCCCGAGCTGCCCGAATCGGCGGGCGGGGGAAGCGGACTGCTGCCCTCCACCGCTGTGGGGCCGTTGCTGGAGTGGCTCACCCACCGGGCCCGGGATCCGGCCGCGCGGCAGCAGGCCGTGGCCAGGACCGCGCGCGGGGCCATGGACTCGCTGAACGCCCGCATGCCCGAACTGGCGGGTGCGGTCGCCGCCCAGTACGCCGCCGCGGTGCGGCTGACCTCGGCCGTGGAGTACGCGTACGAGCAGGAGGGCGAGCGGGTGCGGCGGCGGCTCCAGCAGGGGGCCGTCCTCTCCGGGGACGCCCTCACCCGGTGGCGCGCCCACCCCGCGGATGCCACGGACGCGGAGCTGCTGGATTCGCTGGTGGACAGCCTGACCGCGCTGCTCCAGTGCGCGGTGGCCGCCGCCGACGAGCAGGTGCGGGCCGTCTGGCGGGAGGAACCGGCCGCGGACGCGGTCGTGCCCGCCGGGCCCGACCCGGAGTCGGGCGAGCGGATCGGCCTGGTCGTACGGCGCTGGCGGCGGGTGCTGGAGGAACTGGCCGAGGAGGAGGTACGGGAGATGGAGCGGCCCGGCGCGCCCGACGCGGAGAGCGTGGCCGCGCTCCTCGCGGCGGCGCTCCTCGGCGGACGGCGGGCCCGATCGGCGGGCGAACGGCTGGCCGAACGGATCGGGGCGCAGGGTGCACTGCGGCTGCGCGACAAGGGCGGTGAGCTGGTGACGACGCACATCGAGCGGGTGCTGCACGCCGAACGGGACCGGCGCCTGGCACCGCTCGAAGCCCTGGACGTGAGGCCGGATCCGCAGGCCGAGCTGATCGCCGCACTGTCCGTGACGAAGAAGGAGAGGTGACGGTGGTGACCGTGGAGCACGTGGAGCAGGCGGAGACGGAAGAGGCCGGGGCGAAGCAGGCGGGGCGTGACGGTGCGCCGGGAACCGGCAGCCCCGAGGGGCGCGGCTGGGACGACGGCCTGATCGCGCGGCGGGCCGTGGGGCGGGAGCCGGAGCAGCCGGAGCCGGACGGCGGGGCGACGGACGAGTTCCTGCTGCTGGAGGAGGGCGGCGACGTACCGCCCGGGAGCGGGGACTACGGGGCCGACCTGCGGGTACGGCTGGACGCGCTGCGGGAGTTGGTGGGGCTGTCGCGGGCCAGGCTCGAAGGGGACGCGCTGCACGAGGCGGGGCGGGTGCTCGACGAGGCGGTGGCACGGCGCCGGCTGTCGGGCCAGCACACCGTCGTCGCCGTCGCGGGAGCGACCGGAAGCGGCAAGTCCACGCTCTTCAATTCCCTCGCGGGGGTGAGGATTTCGGAATCGGGACTCAAACGGCCCACCACGTCCGCACCGATCGCGTGCAGCTGGACGGACGGGGCGGCCGGGCTGCTCGACCGGCTGGGGATTCCGGGACGGTTGCGCAGGCGGCCGTTCCAGGCCGGGACGGGCGCCGGGACCAGCGGTGACGAAGGGCTGCGCGGGCTGGTCCTGGTGGACCTGCCGGACCACGACTCGGCGGTGACCGCGCACCGGGAGCAGGTCGACCGGGTGCTGGCGCTGGTCGATGCGGTGATCTGGGTCGTGGATCCGGAGAAGTACGCGGACGCCGCGCTGCACGAGCGGTACCTGCGGCCCCTGGCCGGGCACGCGGAGGTCACCTTCGTGGTGCTGAACCAGATCGACCGGCTGCCGGGCGAGGCCGCCGATCTCGTACTGGACGACCTGCGCCGGCTCCTCGACGAGGACGGCATGGCGCTCGGCGAACACGGCGAACCAGGGGCGACGGTGCTCGCGCTTTCCGCCCTTACGGGTGACGGCGTGGAGGAACTCCGGGAGCTGCTGCGGGCGTTCGTACAGGAAAGGGGCGCTGCGGGGCGGCGGCTCGCCGCCGATGTGGACGCGGCTGCGGCCGGCCTGCGCCCGGTGTACGTGGCGGAGGGCAGGGCGGGCCTGGGGGAGCAGGCTCGGGAGGAGTTCGCGGACCGGCTCGCGGAGGCGGTCGGTGCGGCAGCGGCCGGGGAGGCGGCCGAGCGCGAGTGGCGGCGCAACGCGGGCACGGCGTGCGGGTCGCCATGGCTGCGGCTGTGGCGGTGGTACGACGCCCGGAGGATGCCCGGCGGGGGCGGGTCCGCCCTGCCGGAGCGGGCGTTCGCGCAGTCCAAGGACCTGGAGGTGACCGCCCGTCAGCGCGTCGAGCAGGCGGTGCGTACGGTCGCCGACGCGGCGATGTCGGGGCTGCCCGCGCCGTGGGCGCACGCGGTGCGCGAGTCCGCGGTGCGCGGGGCCCAGGGGCTGCCCGAGGAGCTGGACGTCCTCGCCGTGAGGGCCGGGGTACCGCGGGGGAAGCCGCCGCGGCCCGCGTGGTGGCCGGTCGCGGTGCTCGCGCAGGTGGCGATGACGCTGCTTCAGATCTACGGCGGGCTGTGGCTGCTGGGCCAGGTGCTCGGGGTGCTGGAGCCCGAGCTGTTCGCGCCGTTCCTGCTGATGCTGTGCGGGGTCGCCGGCGGGCCGGTGGTGGAGTGGGGCTGCTGGGCGGCGGCCCGTGGCCCGGCCAGGCGGTACGGGCAGGACGTCGAGCGGCGGCTGCGGGAGGCGGCGGCCGGCTGCGGAAGGGCGAAGGTCCTGGACCCGGTCTCCGCGGAACTGCTGCGCTACCGGGAGGTGCGGGAGCGGTACGTGGTGGTGACGGGGGCGGGCGCGGGGTGAGAGGTGCGAGCGGTGTGAGTGGAGCGAGCCGCGTGAGCCGCGTGAGCCGTGTGAGCCGTGCGAGTGGCGCGAGCGGGCCCGTCGCGTCCGGTGCCCTGGCGTAAGGAAAACCCCGTCCGGGTGACGGGGTTTTCCACATTCGGGGGGCGGTCCACAGGGTCCAGCGGGAAATCCGGGACCGGTTCAGCATGGGAAGCACCAGCCGGTAAGCGGTTGGTCCGGTGCCTGCACCGGTCATGCGGACGGGGGTTCTGTGATGAACGAGACGACGGTGACTCTGGTGGGCAACGCCGCCACCGGGCCGATTCCCACCGAGACGCCGATGGGCACCTCGGTCAGGTTCCGCCTCGCGGTGCGAGCGCGGCGCTGGGACCGCGAGAAGGAGGTCTGGACGGACGGCCCGACCAGCTTCTACACGGTGTGGTCGCGGCGGACGCTGGCGGCGAACCTGAGCTCCTCGATGGACGTCGGCGATCCGTTGGTCGTGCACGGCCGACTGCGCATCAAGGAAGAGACCAGGGACGGGCAGCGCTGGTTCGCGGCGGACGTGGACGCCCTGGCGGTGGGCCACGACCTGAGCCGGGGCACCTCGGCGTTCCGGCGGGTGGCCAGGGCGGATCCCAGCCTGGTGGAACCGGCGACGGTCCGGGCGGCGCACGCGGAAGCGGAGGCGGGCGTGGGCGTGGGCGTGGGCGTGGGCGTGGGTTCGAGCGTGGGCGTGGGTGCGCCCGCCGGGTCACCGGGCTGGGCGGCGGAGACGCCCGTGAGCTGGGCGGCGCGGGGAGCACCGGACCGGAAGGCGGACGGGAGGCCCGGCGGGAGGTCCGGGGGAAGGTCTGACGGGAAGGCAGGCCGTGCCGAGGGCGAGAAGGTGAGGGCCGTGTCCTGAACGCACCTTATGTGAAGGGTACTTGTCGACAAAACCAAGGGGGACGGTGGGCGGCGATAACGATTCCGATTCGGAATCGGACGTCCGGACGCTTGGCGGGGGGCTGTTCGGTATTGCTTCCTTAGGATTCCCGGATACCCATGGGGCACTTGAGGTTGCAGGCGAGGCACTCCCCCCACACGCACCATGCGAAAGCACCTCGCCCGGAGGGGACTTGCATGTTTGGCGAAGCGACAGCTTCGAACCGGAGGCAGAGGACCGCCCGCCGACTGGCGGCAGCCCTTCTCGCTCCGTCCCTGCTCACGGCGGGTGCACTGGCCGGCGCGGGACCCGCAGCGGCAGGCGAGCAGCCGCGCAACCCCGGCGGCGCCGCCGCCACCCTCGGCAGGCTCACCGTCCACGACGCCGTGACCATCAGTGACGCGGGCGAGGAGTGGAAGGCCGAGGCAGGGCTCTTCGAGATGACCGTCACCGGCGGCGGCACCCTGCAGAGCTACAGCATCGACCTGCGGACCCCGGCGCGCGAGGGGACCACGTACAAGGAAGTCGGCTGGGAGCAGTCCTCGCTGCACAAGAACAAGAACGCCGGGAAGATCCGCTGGATCCTGGAGCACTCCTACCCCCAGGTCAACGATCTCGCGGCGCTCGCCGAGAGCGCCGGCGCGAAGACCCTCGACAACAGGGCAGCCGCCGCGGGCACCCAGGCCGCCATCTGGCGCCTCTCCGACGACGTCGAGGCGCGCCCCCTCGACCCGGACGCAGGAAAGCTTGCCGCGTACCTGGGGCGGGCCGCGAAGGACACCCGGCAGCCGCCCGCCTCGCTCACCCTCGATCCGCCCGCCGTGGCGGGCCGTGCCGGGGAGCGGGTCGGCCCGGTCACCGTCCGTACCGGGGCGGACCGGGCGACCGTCCAGGTCACCACGGGTGCCCCGGCCGGGGTGCGGGCCGTCGACAAGGACGGCAAGACCGTCAAGGACGTCGGGAACGGAGCCCGGGTGTACTTCGACATACCCGCCGACACCCCGGGCGGCACGACCGCGCTCACGGTCCAGGCGGACGCCAGGGTGCCGATCGGGCGGGCCTTCGTCAGCGACACCCACAGCCAGACCCAGATCCTGGCCGGGGCCTCCACCTCCACCGTCACCGCCGAAGCCACCGCCACCTGGGCCGGAGCGAAGGCGTCGGGAGCCGTCCCGGCGCTCTCCGCGAAGAAGAACTGCACCCGGAGCGGCGTCGACATCACGGCGGCCAACGCGGGCGACGCCCCGTTCAGCTTCGAGCTGCTCGGCTCCCGGTACACCACCGAGGCCGGGAAGTCGCGGACGGTGACCATCCCGCTGCAGGAGGACCAGGCGTACGACCTCACGGTCTCCGGGCCCGGTGGGCTCCGTAAGAACTTCGCGGGCGTCCTGGACTGCGAGACCGCAGGGACCGTCGCCATCGGCACCGCCGACGCCCCCGCGAACCGGCCCACCCCGGCCACCGCGGGCCAGCCCACCCCGCTCGCCACGGCCGACGACGAGAACCTCGCCGCGACCGGCGGATCGGCGGCGACCTCGATGATCGGGTACATCGCGCTCGGCATGGTCGTACTGGGCGGCGGCGCGGTGTTCCTGCTCCGCAAGAAGGATCCGGTCCCCGGTTCCGGCGAAGGTTCCGGCGAAGACCGATCGGTTCACTGACCGGGTCCTCAGGGGCTGTGGGCCAAGGGGGACAAGGGGTGCAAGCCCCCGCACCCCCGGCCCCGGCCCCCGGTCCCGCGGGTATCCGGTTTCCGCCGGGGGAGTGACGTCAGGCAAGATGGGGTGTATCCCTGCCCACCATCAATCTGCCGGACGGTTTCTCTTGGCTGAGTACATCTACACCATGCGCAAGACGCGTAAGGCGCACGGCGACAAGGTGATTCTTGATGACGTCACCCTGAGCTTCCTGCCCGGCGCGAAGATCGGTGTGGTCGGCCCGAACGGCGCCGGCAAGTCCACCGTTCTCAAGATCATGGCCGGGCTTGAGCAGCCGTCCAACGGTGACGCGTTCCTGACGCCCGGCTTCACCGTCGGCATCCTCATGCAGGAGCCGAAGCTCGACGAGTCCAAGACCGTTCTGGAGAACGTCCAGGCCGGCGCGGCCGAGACCATGGGGAAGCTCGCGCGCTTCAACGAGGTCGCCGAGCTCATGGCGACCGACTACTCCGACGCGCTGCTCGACGAGATGGGCAAGCTCCAGGAAGACCTGGACCACGCCAACGCCTGGGACCTCGACGCCCAGCTGGAGCAGGCCATGGACGCCCTGGGCTGCCCGCCCGGCGACTGGCCCGTCACCACCCTCTCCGGTGGCGAGAAGCGCCGCGTCGCGCTCTGCAAGCTGCTCATCGAGGCCCCGGACCTGCTCCTCCTCGACGAGCCCACCAACCACCTGGACGCCGAGTCGGTGAACTGGCTGGAGCAGCACCTCTCGAAGTACGCGGGCTGCGTCATCGCTGTGACCCACGACCGGTACTTCCTGAACAACGTCGCCGAGTGGATCCTCGAACTCGACCGCGGCCGTGCCATCGCCTACGAGGGCAACTACTCCACGTACCTCGACAAGAAGGCCACCCGCCTCAAGGTCGAGGGCCGCAAGGACGAGAAGCGCCAGAAGCGGCTCAAGGAGGAGTTGGAGTGGGTCCGCTCCAACGCCAAGGGCCGCCAGGTCAAGTCCAAGGCCCGCCTCGCCCGTTACGAGGAGATGGCCGCCGAGGCCGACAAGATGCGGAAGCTGGACTTCGAGGAGATCCAGATTCCGCCGGGCCCGCGTCTGGGTTCGATCGTCGTCAACGTCGAGAACCTCTCGAAGGCCTTCGGCGACAAGGTGCTCATCGACGACCTGAGCTTCACGCTGCCGCGCAACGGCATCGTGGGCATCATCGGTCCGAACGGCGCAGGCAAGACGACGCTGTTCAAGATGATCCAGGGCCTGGAGACCCCGGACGCCGGTTCGATCAAGGTCGGCGACACGGTCAAGATCAGTTACGTCGACCAGTCGCGCGCCAACATCGACCCGAAGAAGTCGCTGTGGGCCGTCGTCTCCGACGAGCTGGACTACATCAACGTCGGCCAGGTCGAGATGCCCTCGCGCGCGTACGTCAGCGCCTTCGGCTTCAAGGGCCCGGACCAGCAGAAGGCGGCCGGGGTCCTCTCCGGCGGTGAGCGCAACCGCCTCAACCTGGCGCTGACCCTCAAGGAGGGCGGCAACCTGCTCCTCCTCGACGAACCGACCAACGACCTCGACGTCGAGACCCTGTCGTCGCTGGAGAACGCACTGCTCGAATTCCCGGGCGCGGCCGTGGTCATCTCCCACGACCGCTGGTTCCTGGACCGGGTGGCGACGCACATCCTCGCGTACGAGGGCGACTCCAAGTGGTACTGGTTCGAGGGCAACTTCGAGTCCTACGAGAAGAACAAGGTCGAGCGGCTCGGAGCGGACGCAGCGCGTCCGCACCGTGCCACGTACAAGAAGCTCACGCGAGGCTGATAGCTGGTGGCTCGGCACATCTACTCCTGCCCCCTGCGCTGGTCGGACATGGACGCCTTCGGGCACGTCAACAACGTCGTCTTCCTGCGGTACCTGGAAGAGGCGCGGATCGACTTCATGTTCCGGCTGGCGCCGGGCGAGGGCAGCGAGTCCTTCACGGGCGGGTCCGTCGTGGCCCGGCACGAGATCGACTACGTGCGGCCCCTCGTCCACCGGCACGAGCCGGTACGGATCGAGTCGTGGGTGACGAAGATAGGCGCGGCGTCCCTGACGATCGCGTACGAGATCAAGGATCCCGAGCAGGTCTACGTTCGGGCGTCCACGGTCGTGGTCCCGTTCAACCTGGCGGAGGGACGGCCGCGGCGGATCACCGCCGAGGAGAAGTCCTTCCTGCGGGAGTACCTGGACGACGACGCCGAGGCCGGCAGTACCAAGGCAGGCAGCCCCAAGGCCGCCAAGGCTGTCGCAGCATGACGACGGAGCGGGCATGACGGTGCAGGCGGGGGCCCGGACACTGGAACTGGACGGGGCGGGCGAGGCGGCGGACCTCGCCGCCTTCCTCGCCCGGCTGATCCACTACGACCGGGCCGCCGCCGTCCGCCTCCAGGCGGAGGGCGGCGCGCTGGCCGTCTTCGGACGGCCGCCGTCCTTCGAGGTCCTCGCCGTGCGAACCGCCCGGCTGGCCAGGCCCGCTCAGTTCGACGTGACCGTGTCCGCCGGTGAACTCCTCGAAGGAATCGAGGAGTCGACGGGTGCGGTGGCCGTGCCCGAGGCCGTCACCGGGCCGCCGTGGGCCGGTGTGCTGCCGCCGCGCGGCGGCTGGCAACAGGTCGAAGGAGTGCCGGACGCCGCCGCCATGCGGGGCGTCGTATCGGCCGCGGTCGCCGAATTCCGTTCCCGGGACGAGGAGTTGGCCCCCGAGGAGCGGACCAGGGCGGCCCGGGACCGGATCGGCCGCGACATCTGGTCGCGCACGCTCCGGGGGACCGAACTCCCGCTGCGGGCCGTGCACGCCGCCCAGTCGCTGGGCTTCCTGCGGCCCGGCGTACCGGTGGCGCTGCTCTCCGCGGGGAGCTGGCTCCGGCTCCGTACCCCCTACGGATCGGTGACGGTCCGCAGGGTGTCGTCCGGCGGGATCGGGACACTGAGCGTGGCGCCCGCCTGAGCGTGGCGCCCGCCTGCGAAGCAGCACACGTCTGAGCGTGGCGCCCGCCTGCGAAGAAGCACACGCCTGAGCGTGGCGCCCTCCCGCGAAGCAGCGCCCGCCCGAGGTTTCTACTGCTGGTCGTCCGGCCAGATGCCGATGTGGTCCTGCTCCAGCTCCAGCATGACGCGGTGCCGCATGTCCAGCGACTCCGTGTACTCCGCCGGGAGCTGGAGCCTCCCTGCCCGGTCCAGCATCGCGTACTCGCGGGCCACCACCGACTCCTGACCGGTCTCCGCGTCCACCTCCGTGCGCCGCAGCACCTCCGTCGACGTACGGCCGTCGCGGATGGCGACCGTACGGCGTACTTCGGTGGCGACCGAACTGTCGTGGGTGACGATGACGATCGTCGTGCCCAGCTCCTCGTTCGCCCTGCGGAACGCCCCGAAGATCTGGTCGGCGGTCGTGGAGTCCAGCTCGCCCGTCGGCTCGTCCGCGAGGAGCACCGAGGGCTGATTGGCCAGGGCGACCGCGATGGCCACCCGCTGCTGCTGGCCGCCCGACATCTGCGAGGGGCGCCGGTCGCGGCAGGCCGCGACGTCCATCATGGCCAGCAGCTGATCCACCCGCGCCGTGCGTTCGGCCGTTCTGCCGCGCCCCTTCAGCTGCATGGGCAGCGCCACGTTCTGGGCCGATGTCAGGTACGGGAGGAGGTTGCGGGCGGTCTGCTGCCAGATGAAGCCGACCACGTTGCGCCGGTAGTTCAGCCGCTCCTTCGCGCCCATCGTCAGCAGGTCGCAGCCCGCCACCTTCGCCGCGCCCGCCGTCGGCTCGTCGAGACCGGCGAGGATGTTCATCAGCGTCGACTTGCCGCTGCCCGACGCCCCCACCAGGGCCATCAACTCGCCCTCCTCGACCAGGAGATCGAGCCCCTGGAGGGCCTGCACCTCCACCCCGTCCGTGGTGAACACGCGCACCAGCCGGTCGCAGGAGATCAGCGCGTCGTGGCCGAACTCGGGGCGGTTGCGCCGGGACGCGGCCCGTTGCTCCAGCTCCGCGAGAGTGGTTCCGGCGCCCGTTCCAGTGCCCGTGCCGGCGCCGGTACCGGTCGCCGCGGCCGTCGTGGTGTCGGTCATCGAGCGTCTCCTGCCCTGAGTTCGGTCGTTGTCGTCACGCGGGTGGACCACCACGCCTGGATCGCCGCCACCCCGGCCGCGATGCACACCACCGCGAGCGCGGGGACGAGCAGCGACCAGGCGTCCGTACGCAGCAGCACGGGCACGGAGCCCGGAATCTGCGCCTTCGCGGCCAGGGCGAGTACGCCCAGATCGATGTCGGGGGCGAGGAGTTGGACGGCCGCCCAGCCGACCAGCGCCCCGCCGCACGCGGCCAGCAGCGCCTGCGGCAGCGACTCGAAGACCAGCAGCCGTCGGCCCTGACCCCGGGTGAGACCCATCGTGCGCAGCCTGGCCAGCAGCGCCTTGCGCTCGGGGGAGGCCTGGAGGAGGGAGAGCAGTACGGCGAGCACGGCGAAGCCCGCACCGGCCGCGACCGCCGTCGCGTAGATCCGCTCGGCGCCCTGCTGGAACGGCCTGCTGGTGAACTTGCTCCGCTCCTCGGCCCACAGGTGCACTTGCGTCCCGGCGCCCGCGGCGCTCTGCAGCGCCTCGCGGTCCAGGGCACTCGCGTCGATGCCGGTGAGCAGCAGGGACGACGGCTTGTAGCGGGGGAGGGCAGCGGTGCTGATCAGCATGAACTCGCCCTCGCGCAGGGCCGGGGTGCTCTTCACCGTGCCCGCGACGCGCGTCGTGAAGTCGCCGTAGCGGGCGCTGCGCAGGGCGATGGCGGGGCCGTTGCCGAGGCGGGCGGCGGTCTCGGGGGAGGCGAGGACGGGGAAGACCTTGCCCTTGCTGTCCCTACTGCCCTTGCTGTCCTTGCCGCTGTCTGCTGAGGCGTTCAGCGCGGAGGGCGCAAAGCCGCCGCTCTCCGTACCGCGCGCGAGGCGGGCGTACGAATCGGGGTCGACCGCCACCAGCGAGACCTCGCTCTTCCCGTCCGGCAGCGTGATCATGGTGTCGACACCGACCGCGCTGACCTCGCGTACACCGGGGACCTCGCGTACGGCCGCCAGGGTGCGTGCGTCGAAGCCCGCCCGGTCGTTCTGCAGCCGGGCGTCCGCGCCCACCTGCGCCGTCGCCGCCCGGTCCCGTGAATCGGCCACGCCCGCCAGTACGGAACCACCGAAGGCGGCCGTCGTCAGGGCGAGCAGCAGCGCCAGCAGCGGCAGTGTCGCCGCGGCGGGGGAGCGCCCCGCCCGGGCCGCCGACAGGAAGCCGACCGCCCCCCGGCGCAGCGCCATCGGCCGGGCCACCATGCGCAGCGGCAGCGGATACAGCCGTACGAGCACGAACGACGCGACCATCCCCACCAGCACCGGGGCGGCGCTGACCAGTTGATCGACCCCGCCGTCCGTACCCCGCCTGCGCAGCGCGACGACCGCGCCCGCCATCAGGACGACGAAGGTGAGTTCGGCGACCGTGCGGCGCCGCGACGGTTTGGCCCGTACGACATCGGCCCGCTCCCCGTGCACGCTCGGCCGCAGATGCGTGAGGGCCGCCCGCAGGGGCAGGCCCGCACTGGCGAGCAGCGCGACGGCCGCCGCCGCGAGCGCGGGAGGGGTCGGCCGGGCGTCCGGCAGCAGCAGGAGCGAGGCCAGCCAGCCCAGCGCGGCGGCCGGCACCACCACCACCGCGAGCTCCGTCCACAGCCGCCGCACCAGGCCGCGCACCGAACCGCCCCGCGCCCGTACGAGCGCCAGCTCGGCGGACCGGCGGGCCCCGGCGAGCGCGCCGGTCATCAGGAGGACGACCGCCGCCACCGTGCCGACCCCGAAGGCGGCGACGGCGACGACAGGGACGACCGCGGTACGGGTGGCCTCGAAGGAGGCGACCAGCTTTTCGAGGTCGGTGGTGACCATGAGGGGGCGGCCGAGGCGCTCGCGCAGGGCGGTGGCCGCGGGACCGCTCTCCAGGCTCGCCACCGCGCTGATCAGGGGCTGCGCGTCGCGGGCCGTGAGACGGTCGGTGTGGGTGGGGATCTCCCAGAACGTTTCGGGTTCCGGGTCGAGGGAGAAGAGGGCGCCGCCGGCGTCGGGGGCCAGCAGCAGGGCGGACAGCCAGTGCGAGTCGTCGGGCTCGCTCTTCGTGACCTGGATCGCGGGCCGGTGCAGCAGCGGCTCGACGGACCAGTAGGTGGACTCCGGGGCGCGCGGGGCGAAGATGCCGGTGATCCTCACCCGGGCGGAGTTGCCGATGGTGACACCGGTCTCCTTGGCGCCGAGGTGCACCACCGAACCGACCTTGAGCCGCAGGGTCCTGGCCGTGGCCGTGCTGACTGCGGCCTCCAGGTCGAGCACCGCAGTGACGGGCTTGTTCCGGTGCAGGGGCGCGCGGCCCTCGACGAACCGGGAGTGCTCGGCCAGAGCCGACCGGGCGGTCACGATGAACTCCGGCTTGGCATCGCTCAGTCGGGGCAGCGACCTGTCCGGCGAGGCCAGCGGCTGCGACGTACGGACCCCGTACGCCGAGCCCGCGCGTGTCACCCGGAGCGGTTTCGCGGGCGCCTCGACCAGCTGGTCGAGCACGTCGCTCAGCACGGCGGGGCTCAGGGACTCCCCCCGGGCCTCCGGCGGGGCCGCCATGTCGCCCGGTCCGCCGACGGCCTGCAGCACCCGCTGCGCGGCGGGGGCCGAGCCGATCTCGTGCCGCAGGCCCGTGTCCTGGGCGCGGTCCAGCGCACGCGGGAAGGCCGAGGCGAGGAACGCCGTGATCAGGACCAGTACGCCCAGGGCGACGGCGGCCCCGGGTGCGGCGCGCAGCCGGGTGCGTACCCACGGGGCGACAGCACGGTTGCTCATGTCAGTTGCCGCCTCTGTGAGGACGCGGCGGAAGCGAGGTGGTGCCGCCTCTTTGAGGGCGCGTCGGGTGCAGGGTGGTGCCGCCTCTTTGAGGACGCGCCGGGTGCAGGGTGGTGCCTCTCTGAGGAGGCGTGAGTGCTGTGGCTCATGTCAGTTGCCGCCTCCTTGGACGCGCAGTGTGGTGGCCGGATCGCCGCGGCGCAGTGCGAGCACCAGGACGACCAGCAGGGGTACGGCGACAACACCGGCCAGCAGCAGTGCGACCTGCCCGGCGGGCAGCTGCACCAGAACCCCGGGCAGCGGCTGGGTGGCCTGCCCGGTCAGCACGATCAGCGGGACCACCGCCCTGGTCAGTACGGCGCCCAGCGCAAGACCGACGACCAGCGCGATGCCGATCAGCAGCGACTGCTCGCCCGCGATCAGCCGGGCCAGCTGTCGCGGCGGCGTGCCCAGCGCCCTGAGCACCGCGAACTCCGCGGTCCGCTCCCGCAGCGAGCCCGCCGCACCCACCGCGAAGCCCACCGCGGCCAGCAGCGCGGCCACCACGGCGACCGCGAGCAGCGCCGCCTGCGGCCCCGCGCCGAGCGGGTCGTCGGACAGCTCGCGCAGCGTCTCGTCCCGTACGTGAACCTGCTGCGGGTCGACGTCGGGGCGGCTGCGCAGCGCCTGCGCGGCCTCTGCGGCCCTGCCGGGCGCGGTGGCCAGCCACCACTCGGTGGGCGACAGTGCGATCGCCTCCAACCGGGCCAACTCCTGGTTGACGGCGCGCAGATCGACGAGGAGGGCGCCGCCGTCGCTCTTGGCGCCGGCGGCATCGGCCGCCCCGGCCGTGCCCGACGCGGCGGGCCCGGTCGTGGACAGCTGCCGCACGGTGCCGATGATCTTGAAGGTCAGGTTGGCGCCGTTGACGTCGAGGCCGACCGTCGAGCCGGGCTTCGCGCCCGAGGCCGTCAGGAACCCGTCCGTCGCGACGGCCGACAGCGCCCGGGGCTTGGCCCGGACCAGGGCGAGGCGCACGGCCGTCGTGGGGTATCCGGCCCACTCCTGCTCCTCGGCCGTCATCGTGTTCGCCCCCGTCTCGTAGACGACGTCGAGGAGCGTGCGGCTCGGGGTGGACGGTCGGAGCTTGGTACGTGCCTCCAGGACGCCCGCCTGGTCGTCCAGCATGTCGACCGCGGTCCCCGACCAGGTGAGGGCCTTGGGCGTGGTCGAGACCCGGCCGCCCTGGCTCCGTACCGAACGGACCGTCAGGACGTGGGTCTCGGAGGTCCGCGGCTGGGCGACCGTCGTCTCCAGGCCCGTCAGGTACAGCGGGGGAGCCGGCCGGCCGGCCGCCGCCGCAGCGTCCACGGTCAGTTCCTTCGCGCGCCCGTCGGCGGTCACGGACCCCGCGGGCAGCCGGTGGGTGACGCCGTAGCGGTCCTCGACGGTGACCGTGATGCGGCTCGACATCTTTGAGGGGACGTCGTCGGGGCGGCGCAGGACGACGTCCAGGGTGAAGGTGCCGCTGTCGCCCGGCAGGGCGATCCCGTTCCGGTCCTTGTCCAGGACGCCCAGCGCCGCGGTCTGCTTCCGCAGGCCACCGCTGCCGCCCTCCACCAGGTCGTCACGGAGCAGCAGGGCCTCGGTCGCCCGGGAGGTGTCCAGCGCCAGGACGTCCGCCGTGCGGTCGCCCGAGAGGTTCATCCCCACCCGCGCGGCGGGGGCGGCGGCGGTCACGCCGGGGGCCGACGCGTACACCTCGCCCACTCCGGAACCTGCCCCCGCGCCACTCGTGACCCGGATCGAGGCACCGCTGCGGAAGTCCGCCTGGTCCTCCTGCGAACGGTCCCACGAGGCGCCCTGACCGATCGCCAGCATCCCCATCGCGACGGCCAGCACCAGCAGCAGCACGGGGCCCGCGCCGCGCAGCGGACGGCGGCTCAGCTGCCAGCCCGCGAGCGCGGCGGGCAGTCCGCGCCCCTTGGCGGCACGTTTCTCCGCGAGTTTCGCGAGCGGCGGCAGCAGCCGCAGCGTCAGCACCGTGCCCGCGAGCAGCGCGAGCGCCGGAGCGGCGACGAGCAGCGGGTCCACCCCGAGGTCGCCGTTCCTGTCGCCGGTCAGCGGCCCGGTGCCCGAGGTCTGCCGGTCCAGCTGCCAGTACGCGACGATCGCGATCAGCAGCAGCGAGAGGTCGGCGCCCGCCTTCATCGGCGCGGGCACCGAGCGGAGCCTGCGGCCGAGACCCTTGCTGCTGCGCCCCGCCGCGATCGCGGGTGCGACGACGGCCGCCGCACACCCCAGGCCCACGCCCACCCCGACCAGCCAGAGCCCGGCCGTGCCCAGCGGCCCGCCGGTGTCCAGCGTCAGCCCGAGCCTGCCGAGCGTGCCCCGCCCCGACAGCAGCCGGGTCAGCGGGCCCGCGAGCAGCGGCGCGGCGATCGCGGCGGGCAGCGCCAGACACCCGGCCTCGATGGCGGACAGCGCGACGATGCGCCCGCGCGAACCGCCGCGCGCCACGAGCAGTTCGGTCTCCCCGGCCCGCTCGCTGCTCAGCAGCCGGGCCACCAGCAGCAGCGCGTACGCCGAGAGGAGCACCAGCTGCAACGAGACGATCAGCAGCGTGGAGCGCGACACCAGCAGCGCCCGCTGCGCCTGGTCCAGGACGGTCGGCAGCCCGTTGGCCACCGACACCGACCCCTTGAAGGGGGCTGTCCCCGCCAGGTACGACGCGCCGTCGGCAGCCGCCGTGCGCAGCGCGTCGATGCGCGCCGATTCCACCGTGCGGAAGTCGGCGGTGACCAGCCAGGAGGCGGTGCCGTGCGAGACGTGCCCGGAGCGCAGCAGCGCCGGATCGGCGAGCAGCGGGCCGTAGGTGGTGAAGGTGGCGCTGCGGATGCCGCGCCCGGCCAGCTCCTCCAGCTTCCAGTACGGGTCGGCCGGCCGCTTCGGGGCGTACAGGCCGGTGACGCGGATCTGCCTGGCCGGCCCCGAGAGGCGGTCGGTGAGGGTGAGGGCGGCGCCGCCGGGGGCGATCCTGAGCTGCTTGGCGGCGTTGTCGGGGAGCGCGACCTCGATGATCGTGTTCTTGGCGGGGGAGCCCTGGAGCGGCTTCGGCCAGGCGCCCGCGGTCAGCCGCACCCGGTCGCGGTCGATCCCCGCGAACCGGGTCAGGTCGGGTTCGCCCTTGCGCGCCGCGGCCGGCTGGAGGGTGCGGGGCAGCGCGTAGGGGCCGGACTGGTCCAGGGTGGTGGTGCGGGTGGGCAGGGCGTCGAAGGTGCGCCGGCCCGCTTCCCGTACGACCTTGTCGGCCTCGGCCCGGTTCTGCCCGGTGACGGCGCTGCTGGACACGGTGAGGGAGGCGGCCGAAGCGTCGCGAGAGCCCAGCGAGCGGCGCAGCCCCGCGTCCCCGATCGACCCGGAGAAGGCGGCGAGCGCCGCCAGTACGGACGTGGTCAGCAGGACCGCGAGGAGGGCTGCGGTGAGCAGCAGCCGGTGCGCGCGTACGCGCAGAAAGACAAACGCCGTCATTCGTTCCCCTGACGCCCCTGCTCCGAAAGCCCTTCCGGGATGCTGTCAGGGGGTCAGAGGGCGGGAAACCGCTCGCCGTTCCGGCTTGAGGCGATCGTGATCGAAATTCGGTGGCGGATTACCGCGTTCCGGTTCCACGGAGGGGGAATTCGCCCAACTTCGGTGTGAAAAGGGAGAGTTCAGCCCTCGGTGTTCACCATGGAGGCGGCGGC
Organism: Streptomyces sp. NPDC054863; assembly: GCF_053610825.1. Taxonomy (NCBI): domain Bacteria; kingdom Bacillati; phylum Actinomycetota; class Actinomycetes; order Kitasatosporales; family Streptomycetaceae; genus Streptomyces; species Streptomyces sp. NPDC054863. The sequence goes on from NZ_JBSGZD010000046.1 coordinate 37,390, forward strand.
GTACGTCATGTAGTTCCACAACTGCCGCTCGTGCTCGGCGTCCAGGCCCAGCTCGTCGACCGCCACCCGCATGTGGCCCAGCCACGCGTCGTGCGCCGCCCGGTCCACCTGGAAGGGCGCGTGCCGCATCCGCAGCCGCGGATGCCCGCGCTCGTCGCTGTAGGTGCGCGGGCCGCCCCAGTACTGCATCAGGAACAGCGTGAACCGCTCCTCGGCCGGGCCGAGGTCCTCCTCCGGGTACATCGGCCGCAGCAGCGGGTCTTCGGCGACGCCCTGGTAGAAGCGGTGCACCAGGCGCCGGAAGGTCGCCTCCCCGCCCACCTGCTCGTAGAAGGTCTGCTCCTGAAGCGTTCCCCGCGGAATCTCGTTCACCGTTCCATCGTCTCAGACGGGGCGGCGGAGGACCCGGGGCCTAGGACTCCGGCCCAGGACTCCGGCCCAGGACCGCGGCATCCCACCTCGTACCCCACCCGTTCGCACCCTCGCCAAGGGGGCGGTGCCCGCGCGACAGTGGGCCTATGGGCGCACACGCGGAGTTCGTGGACCTGTATGCCGACGAGCGGGCCGCGCTGGTACGGGAGATCGCCGCGGCCGGCGCACTGAAGGACCCGGCCTGGCGGGAGGCCTTCGGCGCGGTACCGAGGCATCTTTTCGTGCCGTACTGGTTCAAGTTCGGCCCCGGTGGCAGCGAGCGCCTCTGGGGCGAGGACCAGGACCCGCAGCGCCGGGACCGCTGGCTGCGGGGCGTGTACGCCGACACCGCGCTCGCCACCCGGGTACGGGACGGCGTGCTGCTCTCCTCCAGCAGCCAGCCCTCGCTGATGGCCAGGATGCTGGACGAGCTGGAGGTACGGGAGGGACACGAGGTGCTGGAGGTCGGTGCGGGCACCGGCTACAACGCGGCGCTGCTCTCCCACCGGCTGGGCGAGGAGCACGTCACCAGCCTCGACCTGGACCCGGAGATCGTGGAGTCGGCCCGCTCGCACCTGGCGCGGGCCGGGTACGCGCCGGTGGTCCTGGCCGGCGACGGGGCGCGGGGCTGCCCGGCACGTGCCCCCTTCGACCGGATCATGGCCACCTGCACGGTGCCCTCGGTGCCGCCGGAGTGGCTGGGGCAGTGCAGGCCGGGGGCGCGGATCCTGGCACCACTGTCGACGGGGCTGATCGCGCTGCGGGTGCGGGACGGCTCGTACGCGGAGGGTCGCTTCCTGCCGACCCCCGCGTACTTCGTGCCGTTGCGCGGAGGGCCTGCCGCGCCGGCGCCGCGCTATACGGGCGGGCTGCCGCGGTCGGCGTTGGAGAACGACCTGTTCCGCTTCCTGCTGACGCTCAGCGCGAGCAGTCTGGATCCGCACGAGGCGCTGGCGCTGTGGCATCTGGAGGGGCGGCCGAGGCGGGAGCGGTTCGGGGTGACGGTGAGCGAGGTGGGGCAGTGGGCGTGGCTGGACGATCCGGCGGGGCCGTACGCGTGGCCGCTGGGGTGAGGTGAACGTGGGGGACGCGGGGGACGAGCACGCGGCGGCGGCGCCGCACCCCGAGG
>NZ_JBSGZD010000047.1:0-38928 GCF_053610825.1 Streptomyces sp. NPDC054863
CCGCTCCGTCGTGTGCCCCGGCCCGCCTCAGCCCTTGCGCCGCCGACCGCGCCCGGTGCGTACCGGCGCCGTGTCGGAAGACGAACCCGAGCGGTCTGCGGAGACGACCAGGGCGGCGAGCGCGGTGGTCACCGGGACCGAGGCGACCAGACCGATCGAGCCGACCAGGGTGCGGACGATCTCCTCCGCGACGAGCTCGCTGTTGGCGACCGTACTGACGCTGCTCTGGGCGATCGAGAACAGCAGCAGGAGGGGGAGGGCGGCGCCCGCGTAGGCGAGGACGAGGGTGTTGACCACCGAGGCGATGTGGTCGCGGCCGATGCGGATGCCCGCGCGGTACAGGGCGCGCGGGCCCATCGTCGGATCGGCCTGGTGCAGCTCCCAGACGGCCGAGGTCTGGGTGACCGTCACGTCGTCGAGGACGCCGAGCGAGCCGATGATGACGCCCGCCAGGAGCAGGCCGCTCATGTCGATGGAGGGGTAGAGGGTGTGGATCAGCCCGGTGTTGTCGTCGATGTTGCCGGACAGGAACGCCCATCCGATGAACAGCGAGCCGAGCAGCCCGATCAGCAGCAGTGAGACCAGGGTGCCGACGACGGCGACGGAGGTGCGCGCGGTGAGCCCGTGACAGGCGTAGAGCGCGATCAGCATGATGGCGCTGGCCCCGACCACCGCCACGACCAGCGGATTCGAGCCCTGGAGGATGGCGGGCAGGATGAACAGGGTCAGGACCGCGAAGGACGCGACGAGCGCGACCAGCGCCATGACGCCCTTCAGCCGGCCGACGATGACGACCGCGATCGCGAAGATCCCGGCGAGCAGCGTGAGCGGAAGCTTCCGGTCCACGTCGATGACGGAGTACTGGAGTTCGCGGGGCGCGTCGGGGGCGTACGCGACGACGACCCCCTGACCCTGCTTCAACTGCCGGGGCGCGCCGGGCTGGACGATCTCGGTGAAGGTGCGGCCCTTGTCCGCGCCGCTGACGACCTCGACCGTCGCCTTCTTGCAGTCGCCCTTGGCACCGTCGCCGCTCTGTGGCGCCGGCGGATCGGCCTGTGGCTGTGCCTGTGGCTGCTGCGGCGACGGGGCGACGTTGGCACCCTTGCAGTCGATCGTGTCGACCTTGACGACACTGCCCTGCTCGGTCTGCCGGTCGAAGCCCACTCCGGTGCGCTCGTGGGCCGGTGCGCCGCCCGGCCACAGGATCGCGAGACCGACGATCACCGCGGTGGCGAAAGGAATCAGCACCGCCGCGATCACCTTGCGCAAGTGCTTGGAGACCGGTGCCGCGGGGCCGTGACTGTGGCTGTGGCCGTGCGATGGAGCCGATGGCGGTGGGGTCTGCGGGGGCGTCGGCGGGGACGGCGGCTGTGGTGGGGTCACCGCCTGATCATCGCAAGAACGAGGGGGGCCCTCTGTTCAGCGCGCCCGGCATGGCGCTAGCGTGGGGGCACCTTTGCACACGCGGGAGCTCGGAGCACCGGGCTGAGAGGGCGCTGACCTCCGTACACATACGTACGGAAATGGCTGCGTCGACCGCCGAACCTGTTACCGGGTAATGCCGGCGTAGGGAGTAGGTCTCATGACCACGATGGATGCACGCACGCCTGCCTCCGACCAGGACGGGCGCACGCCCGGCTGGCACAAGGGGTACGTCGAAGGATCGCGCCCGGACATGAAGGTGCCGGTCCGTCAGGTGCACCTGACCAACGGGAAGGACGTGACGCTGTACGACACGTCCGGCCCGTACACCGACCCGACCGTCGAGACGGACGTACGGCGCGGCCTGGCCCCGCTGCGCGAGAACTGGATCATCGGGCGCGGTGACACCGAGGAGTACGCGGGCCGCCCGGTCCGTCCCGAGGACGACGGCATCAAGCACACCTCGCCGCGCGGGGGCCTGAAGAACCTCGACGCGGTCTTCCCCGGCCGCCCCCGCCAGCCCCGCAGGGGCCGCGACGGGCAGGCGGTGACACAGCTCGCGTACGCACGGCGCGGGGAGATCACCCCGGAGATGGAGTACGTGGCGATCCGGGAGAACGTTTCGCCCGAGGTCGTACGGGAGGAGATCGCCGCAGGCCGCGCGGTGCTGCCGGCGAACGTGAACCACCCGGAGATCGAGCCGATGATCATCGGCAAGCGGTTCCTGGTGAAGGTCAACGCCAACATCGGCAACTCCGCGGTCACTTCCTCCATCGAGGAGGAGGTGGACAAGATGACCTGGGCGACCAAGTGGGGTGCCGACACGGTCATGGACCTGTCCACCGGCCGCAACATCCACACCACCCGCGAGTGGATCCTGCGCAACGCGCCGGTCCCGATCGGCACCGTGCCGCTCTACCAGGCCCTGGAGAAGGTCGACGGCCGCGCCGAGGCCCTGACCTGGGAGGTCTACAAGGACACGGTCATCGAGCAGGCCGAGCAGGGCGTGGACTACATGACCGTCCACGCGGGCGTGCGACTCGCGCACGTACCGCTGACGGCGCGCCGCAAGACGGGCATCGTCTCGCGCGGCGGCTCGATCATGGCGGCCTGGTGCCTGGCGCACCACAAGGAGTCGTTCCTGTACGAGCACTTCGAGGAGCTCTGCGAGATCCTCGCGGCCTACGACGTGACGTACTCGCTGGGCGACGGCCTGCGGCCCGGCTCGATCGCGGACGCCAACGACGAGGCGCAGTTCGCGGAGTTGAAGACGCTCGGGGAACTCAACACGATCGCCAAGCGTTGGAACGTGCAGACCATGATCGAGGGCCCGGGACACGTCCCGATGCACAAGATCAAGGAGAACATCGACCTTCAGCAGGAGATCTGCGAGGAGGCGCCGTTCTACACGCTCGGCCCGCTGACGACCGATGTGGCCCCCGCCTACGACCACATCACCTCCGGCATCGGCGCCGCGATGATCGCCTGGTGGGGCACCGCGATGCTCTGCTACGTGACCCCCAAGGAGCACCTGGGGCTGCCCAACCGGGACGACGTGAAGACCGGCGTCATCACGTACAAGATCGCTGCGCATGCGGCGGACCTCGCCAAGGGTCACCCGGGTGCGCAGGAGTGGGACGACGCGCTGAGCGACGCCCGGTTCGAGTTCCGGTGGGAGGACCAGTTCAACCTGGCCCTCGACCCGGACACGGCCCGGGAGTTCCACGACGAGACGCTCCCCGCCGAACCGGCGAAGACGGCGCACTTCTGCTCGATGTGCGGGCCGAAGTTCTGCTCGATGAAGATCTCGCACGACATCCGGCGTGAGCACGGGGGGACGGCGGAGGAGATCGAGGCAGGCATGGCGGAGAAGTCCAAGGAGTTCGCCGAGGCCGGCAACCGGGTCTACCTGCCGATCGCGGACTGAGCAGGTGGTCCAGGCCTGAGCAGGTGGTCCGGGTCTGAGCAGGTGGTCCGGCCGGGGGTCCGGGGGGCCTCCGGGCGGGCACGGCCTGCCGACCGCGGACTGCGCACGGTCGTCACGGAGTTGACGGCCCCGGATCGCTCCGGATCACCCCGGATCGCTCCGGATCACTCCGGTTTGTGGTCCGGGCCGCCGTAGTCGGGGCTGGAGAAGTCCGGGCTGGAGTAGCTGGGGCGGGTCTTGTGGCCGTTGCCGTTGTGGCCGCTGTGCTCGCTGGGACTGCCGAAGTCGGGCCGTGAGTACCCCAGACCAGGGATGCGGCTCTGCCGGGGCGGTTCGGGGGCGGCGGGCGCGGTCTCGGGCGGATTGGCGAGGGCGTCGCGCAGGAACGGGAAGATGCCCCGCTGCAGCAGGGCTTCCTTCCAGGCTTCCCTGGCCCGGTCGACCTCCTCGCTGTCCGCATCCCGGTGGCCGACCTGGAAAGCGGTCGAGCCGTTGCGCAGCGCGGTGAACAGCAGCCCGACAGCCGCGCCGAGCAGCCCCGCCGCCGCGAGCGCACCGAACACCCAGCCCGCGGTCAACAGCGCCTCGGCGACGGCAGGTTCCGGGTTGAGCATGCTCAGCAGGTAGCCGACCAGCAGCAGCACCACCGCGGCGATCCCGGCCAGTACGGGCGTGAGGACGGCGACGACGGCGACCGCCCCCGCCCCGGTGGCCTCCGCGTTCTCGCCGACGCCGGGTGTGAGCAGGGCGCCGGGTGCCGGGACGGAGGGTGCGCGCAGTTCCTCGCGCGTCTTGACGTAGTGGTCGTACTCGGCCGACGCGTGAGCGGCGATTATCGCGCTGGCGCTGAGCGCCATGGTGCGCAACTGCTCGCTGTTCAGCCGCTGTCCCAGCGCGGCGAGTTCCGGGCGTTCGTGCGCGGTGCGCAGTGCTTCGTCGAGAGTCCGCTCGAACTCCGGGCGGTCCTCGGCCAGCAGGTGCGGAGCGCTGTTCATGTGCATCCCCCGATGCTCCGTAGGGCCGGGTTGCCCGCTTCAGTGGGCAGTTGGGCGGAAACGGAGGAGAGCCTGCTACGGATAACCCGATGGTAGAGCGGTTACGGCACGGGGTGACAGGGGGTTTGCGGAAATTGGCCCGGCGGTAGGGGCGTACGCTCCGGGCGCACGTCCGCCCCCATAACCCTCAGTCACCCAGCGGGAGTTGAACCACCAGCAGCTTTCCGGCCATGGTCACGCCGCCGTCCATGGCGATGGCCAGGGAGTCGGCGTAGACGTGCGGACCTTCGACGACCGGCCCCGAGCTGCCCTCTCCATCCCCGGAGTCCTCGTTGCCCACCTCGCCGAGGAGGTACGGGATGGGGCTGTGACCGTGGACGATGCGCTCGCCGCCATATGCGGCGAGCAGTTCCCGTACGGCGTCGGAACCGCCTTCGTCACGGAACGCGAAACGCTTGGTGAATTTCCGGAAGACGTCCCAGCACTCGTCCGCGTCGTTACGCGTGAGGATGGAGTGCACCGTGTCGTTGACGTCCTCGATGGTGGAGCCGTAGTCGAGGTAGGCCGTGGTGTCGGAGTGGGTGAGCAGGTGCCCGTCCTCCAGGGCCACCGCGTCGAGGCGGGCCATCCACTGGAGGTGGACGTCCTGGAGGCGGTCCATGTCGTGCTTCTGGCCGCCGTTGAGCAGCCAGGCCGCCTGGAAGGTGGCGGTGCCCGCGCCGGAGTTGACGGGGGTGTCGCCGAACCTCCGGGCGCCGAGCAGCAGCAGCTCGTGGTTGCCCATCAGGGCCTTGCAGTAGCCGCCGGCCGCCGCCGCTTCGGCGGACAGCCGCATCACCAGGTCGATGACGCCGATGCCGTCCGGGCCGCGGTCGGTGAAGTCGCCGAGGAACCAGAGGCGGGCGTTGCCGGCCGCCCAGTGGCCCTCGTCGTCGATGAGGCCCTGCTCGTGCAGGGCGTCCAGCAGCTCTTCGAGATAGCCGTGGACGTCACCGACGACGAACAGCGGGCCGAGACCCTCGCCGTCGGGCCGCTCCTCGAAGTCGGGCTGCGGGATGCGCTGCGTGTGGCCCGGGCCGACGTGGTCCTCCCGGCTGATCACCGGGAGGTCGCGCTGGGTGGGCGTGTAGCCCTCGGGCTCGTCGCCCTCCTCGTAGGCCTGCTCCGAGCCGTACGCCTGCTCCGGCCCGTACGCCTGCTCCGCGCCGGGCATCTGCTTGGCGTCGAACGCCTGCTTGCTGTCGAACGCCTGCTTGCTGTCCAACGCCTGCTTGCTGTCCAACGCCTGCTTGGCGTCCAGCGCCTGCTTGGTGTCGTACGACGCGACGGGAGCCTGGGCATACGGAGGCACCCGGAAATCCCGCAACGTCGCCGTACGCACCGCGGGTCCCTGACCGGCCCCCTGAGTCATTGACCCCTCCACCACCGTCGCACCGCCGTACACCTTGGGGCCCCACCTGGTCTCGGGTGGTCCGCCGTGTCGTGCGCCCATCATAGGAATGCGGCCCGCGCTGTGTGAGGCACCAGGGGTGGTGAATCCGGGTACACCCCCAGTTCACCGGTTGTTTCGTCCGTATTGCGGAGATCGGTCCCGGTGTTGATTTCGGGGCGGCACTCCGCTGCCGCCCCGAAGGGCTCTTCCGTCAGTCCCCCGAGGGTGAGCGCGGGGGACTCACGGTGGTGCGCGGGGGGCGCCGCTGGGAGGACGTGCGGATGATGAGTTCGGTCGGTATCACCTGCTCGACCGGCTGTCCGGTGTCCAATCCCTCGATGGCGTCGATGAGGAGCTGGACCACGGCGGTGCCGATGCGGCGGGGCTTGAGAGAGAGCGTCGTGATGGGAGGTTCGGTGCTCGCGTACACGGTCGATTCGGAGCAGCAGACGAGCAGCAGGTCCTCGGGGACCCGCAGTCCGTAGCGGCGCGCGGCGGCAAGCAGATCGGTGCCGTTGGGGTCGAAGAGTCCGTACACGGCGTCCGGGCGGTCCGGGCGGGCGAGCAGCCGGTCGGCTGCGACGGCGCCCGCGCACGGGTCGTGGGCCGGATAGGACTCGTACACCGGATCCTGTCCGACGCGCTCGCACCAGCGCAGGTACGCGGTGGTGGAGAGCCGGGTGTAGGTGTCGGTGGTGGTGCCGGTGAGCAGGCCGATGCGGCGAGCGCCGGCGTCGGCGAGGTGGTCGAGGAGTTCGAGGACGGCGGCCTCGTGGTCGTTGTCGACCCAGGCGGTGACCGGGAGGGTCCCGGCCGGGCGTCCGTCGGAGACGACGGGCAGCCCCTGGCGCATGAGCTCGGTGACGACCTGGTCCTCGTCGGAGGGGTCGATGACGACGGTCCCGTCGAGTGCGACGTTCTGCCACACGTCGAAGGGGCTGTGCCGGGAGGAGGCGGGGAGGATGACGAGGGCGTAGCCGCGGGCGAGCGCGGCCGAGGTCGCGGCTCTCGCCATCTCCGCGAAGTATGCGAATTCGGTGAAGGTGAAAGGTTCATCCCCGTACGTGGTGACGGTCAGGCCGATGAGGCCCGACTTACCGGTACGGAGCGTGCGGGCCGCTGCGGACGGGCGGTAGCCCAGCCGCTCGGCGACTTCGCGGACGTGGCGGCGGGTGGCGTCCGGGAGCCGGCCCTTGCCGTTGAGGGCGTCGGAGACAGTCGTGATGGAGACACCGGCCGCGGCGGCAACATCCCGGATGCCCGCACGTCCTGGCCGACTGCCTCGCCGGGGTGTCTCGGTCCGGCTCACCTGATGCTTCCCTGCTGCTGTCATGGCGACCCGATAGTAGGGCGCAGAGGGCCGGTTGGCGTCGGCGCATATGCGCGGATTGACAGGCACGTTTCTGCACGGGTAGACGTGCTGATCGACCATGGAAGCCAAGGTAGTTGGGGGATTTTGGGCCGTGGAGTCCGGTGGCTGGCGGCGCGAGTCCGGCATCTGCCCGAGGTCTCGAAGAGGTCTCAACTCACCACTTCGGGGGACGCGCGCCACGGCGTGAGCCACCGGCGCGCGGGAACGGCAGGGGCGCGCCCCCCGTCTGTTGCGCCGCCCGGGACGGACTTCTGCGGCCCCTTCGCAGCGCCGCCCAATCCTCATAGGGTGAGCAGTATTGGTGGTACGTACGGTCGAGGAGGACCTTAAGTGAGCGAGACGAGCGGTACGAGCGCGACGAGCCCCAAGCTGCGCGCGGTGCTGGACGGCATCCCCACGTACAAGCCCGGCAAGCCGGCCGCGGCTGCCGACGCCGACGGCCCGGCGGCGTACAAGCTGTCCTCCAACGAGAACCCCTATCCCCCGCTCGCGGGCGTGATGGAGCGTGCGATCGCTGCGGCAGGTGACTTCAACCGGTACCCGGACATGGCATGCACGGGGCTGATGGAGGAGCTGGCGAAGCGTTTCGGCGTGCCCGTCTCGCACCTGGCCACCGGCACGGGATCGGTGGGTGTCGCGCAGTCGCTGCTGCAGGCGACCTCGGGCCCGGGCGACGAAGTGATCTACGCCTGGCGGTCCTTCGAGGCGTACCCGATCATCACGCAGATCAGCGGGGCGACGTCGGTGCGGGTGCCGCTGACCGACGGTGACGTGCACGACCTGGACGCGATGGCGGACGCGATCACCGGGAAGACCCGGCTGATCTTCGTCTGCAACCCCAACAACCCCACCGGCACCGTGGTCCGCCGGGCCGAGCTGGAGCGGTTCCTGGACCGGGTGCCGAAGGACGTCCTGATCGTGCTGGACGAGGCGTACCGGGAGTTCATCCGCGACGAGCAGGTGCCGGACGGCATCGAGCTCTACCGGGACCGGCCGAACGTCGCGGTGCTGCGGACCTTCTCCAAGGCGTACGGACTGGCCGGTCTGCGGGTCGGTTTCGTCGTGGCGCACGAGCCGGTCGCGGCGGCGCTGCGCAAGACGGCGGTGCCGTTCGGCGTGAGCCAGATCGCGCAGGAGGCTGCCGTCGCGTCGCTGCGTGCGGAGGACGAACTGCTGGAGCGGGTGGACGCGCTGATCTCGGAGCGGACCCGGGTGTACGAGGCGCTGGTCGGACAGGGCTGGACGGTGCCCGTGACGCAGGCGAACTTCGTGTGGCTGCGGCTGGGGGAGCGTACGACCGACTTCGCGGCGGCCTGCGACCGGGCGGGCGTCGTGGTGCGGCCGTTCGCCGGTGAGGGCGTGCGGGTGACGATCGGTGAGACCGAGGCGAACGACCTGTTCCTGAAGGCGGCGGAGGCGTTCCGCAAGGAGCTGTAGCCCTCTTCCGTCCTGGGCCGGCAGTGATTCCCGCCCTGCTTCGCTGTGACTGCTGGTGCCCCTGTGAGCCGTGTGCGGCTTGTGGGGGCATTGGCATTTTTAGGGGGTACCCCCCGGGGCGGCGCCGAATGGGCGTGCGACATAATGCTTGTGAATGTGAACGCGTTCACAAGCGTGTCCCCGTTCGTCCCGTCATTCATGGGATTAAAGGGGCAAACTGCCGCTGTGACCGTGCCCGTGAATGCGGATGTGGCTTCGGCGACGTAAGGAGAGACGACGTGGAGCTGGCTCTGGCGCCAGAGACCCTGGCGCGATGGCAGTTCGGTATTACCACCGTCTACCACTTCCTGTTCGTCCCCCTGACGATCTCGCTCGCCGCGCTTACCGCCGGCCTGCAGACCGCCTGGGTGCGGACCAACAAGGAGAAGTACCTCAAGGCGACCAAGTTCTGGGGAAAGCTCTTCCTCATCAACATCGCGATGGGGGTGGTCACCGGCATCGTGCAGGAGTTCCAGTTCGGCATGAACTGGTCCGACTACTCGCGCTTCGTCGGTGACATCTTCGGTGCACCGCTGGCCTTCGAAGCGCTGATCGCGTTCTTCTTCGAATCGACCTTCATCGGGCTGTGGATCTTCGGCTGGGACAAGCTGCCCAAGAAGATCCACCTCGCCTGCATCTGGCTGGTGTCGATCGGCACGATCCTCTCCGCGTACTTCATCCTGGCGGCCAACTCCTGGATGCAGCACCCGGTCGGCTACCGGATCAACAAGGAGCGCGGGCGGGCGGAGCTCACCGACTTCTGGAAGGTCCTCACCCAGGACACCGCGCTCAACCAGTTCTTCCACACCATGACCGCCGCGTTCCTGGTCGGCGGTGCGTTCCTGGTCGGCATCGCCGCCTTCCACCTGGCACGCAAGAAGCACATCCCGGTGATGCGGACGTCGCTGCGGCTCGGCCTGGTCACCGTGGTGATCGCCGGCCTGCTGACGGCGGTCAGCGGCGACCTGCTCGGCAAGGTCATGTACAAGCAGCAGCCGATGAAGATGTCGGCCGCCGAGGCCCTGTGGGAGGGCGAGGCACCCGCGCCGTTCTCCATCTTCGCGATCGGCGACGTCGACAAGGGCCACAACCGGGTCACCATCGAGATCCCCGGAATACTGTCCTTCCTCGCCCACGACAACTTCACCGAGTACGTCCCGGGCATCAACGAGATCAACAAGGCCGAGCAGGAGAAGTTCGGGCCCGGCGACTACCGGCCCAACATCCCCGTCGCCTACTGGGGCTTCCGCTGGATGATCGGCTTCGGCATGGCGTCCTTCGGCCTCGGCCTGCTCGGGCTCTGGCTGACCAGGAAGAAGTTCCTGCTGCCACCAGGTCTGCGGACGGGTGAGGACGAAGTGCCGAATCTGGTGCTCTTCCGCAAGAAGGCACTCAGCCCACGCCTCGCCTCCCTCTACTGGGTCGTCGCCCTGTGGACCATGCTCTTCCCGCTGATCGCCAACTCGTGGGGCTGGATCTTCACCGAGATGGGCCGTCAGCCCTGGGTCGTCTACGGCGTCCTGAAGACCTCGGCGGCCGTCTCCCCCGGCGTCTCGCAGGGCGAGGTGCTCACCTCGATGATCGTCTTCACCCTGCTGTACGCGGTCCTCGCCGTGATCGAGGTCAGGCTGCTCGTGAAGTACGTCAAGCTCGGCCCCCCGGAGCTCACCGAGGCCGACCTCAACCCGCCCACGAAGATCGGCGGCGACGACCGCGATCCCGACCGGCCGATGGCCTTCTCGTACTGAGGACTGGGGAACTGCTGTGGAACTCCACGACGTCTGGTTCGTGCTCATCGCCGTCCTGTGGATCGGCTACTTCTTCCTGGAGGGCTTCGACTTCGGGATTGGCGTACTGACCAAACTGCTCGCCAAGGACCGCAAGGAACGACGGGTCCTGATCAACACCATCGGTCCCGTCTGGGACGGCAACGAGGTGTGGCTGCTGACCGCCGGCGGCGCCACCTTCGCCGCCTTCCCCGAGTGGTACGCCACCCTCTTCAGCGGGTTCTACCTGCCGCTGCTGCTCATCCTGGTCTGCCTGATCGTGCGCGGAGTCGCCTTCGAGTACCGGCACAAGCGGGACGAGGACCGCTGGCAGACCAACTGGGAGCACGCGATCTTCTGGACCTCGCTGCTGCCTGCCTTCCTGTGGGGCGTGGCCTTCGGGAACATCGTGCGGGGCGTGAAGATCGACAAGGACATGGAGTACGTCGGGAACTTCCTCGACCTGCTCAACCCGTACGCGCTCCTCGGCGGCCTCGTCACGCTGACGCTGTTCACCTTCCACGGCGCCGTGTTCGCGGCGCTCAAGACGCTCGGCGACATCCGGACGCGGGCACGGGCACTGGCCCTGCGACTGGGGGTGCTGGCCGCCGTACTGGCGCTGGTCTTCCTGATCTGGACCCAGGTCGACAACGGCGACACCAGCAGCCTCGTCGCGCTCGTCGTGGCGGCACTGGCGCTGGTCGTGGCCATCGCGTGCACGGCGGCCGGGCGGGAAGGCTGGGCGTTCGCCCTGTCGGGCGTGACCATCGCGGCCGCGGTCGCGATGCTCTTCCTGACGCTCTTCCCGAACGTCATGCCGTCCTCGCTGAACGAAGCCTGGAACCTCACCGTCACCAACGCCTCGTCCAGCCCGTACACCCTGAAGATCATGACCTGGTGCGCGGGGATCGCCACTCCGGTCGTGATGCTCTACCAGGGGTGGACGTACTGGGTGTTCCGGAAGCGGATCGGCACGCAGCACATTGCCGACTCGCACTGATCGCCGACTCGCTCTGACCGCCGACTCGCACTGATTCCGTTCCCGTTCCTTTGTGGTCCCTAGTGGGGGATGTTTCACGTGAAACCGATCGACCCGCGTCTGCTCCGGTACGCCCGTGCCACCCGCTTCTTCCTCGGGGCGGTGGTGGTCCTCGGACTTGCCGGGGCGGGCCTGGTCGTCGCCCAGGCGATGCTCATCGCCGAGGTGGTGGTCGGGGCCTTCGAGGAGGGGCTGGGTTCCGGCGGGCTGCGGACCCCCCTGATCCTGCTGGCAGCTGTCGCCCTCGGGCGGGCGCTGGTGGCCTGGCTGACCGAGCTTGCCGCACACCGGGCGAGCGCGGCGGTCAAGTCCGAGCTGCGGGGGCGGCTGCTGGAACGGGCGGCCGGTCTCGGTCCCGGTTGGCTGGGCGGACAGCGGGTGGGTTCGCTGATCGCGCTGGCCACGCGGGGCGTGGACGCGCTGGACGACTACTTCTCGCGCTATCTGCCGCAGTTGGGGCTCGCGGTCGTCGTGCCCGTCGCGGTCCTCGCGCGGATCGTCACCGAGGACTGGGTGTCGGCGGCGATCATCGTGGTGACGCTGCCACTGATCCCGCTCTTCATGATCCTCATCGGGTGGGCCACCCAGTCCCGCATGGACCGGCAGTGGCAGCTGCTGTCGCGACTGTCCGGGCACTTCCTGGACGTGGTCGCCGGGCTGCCGACGCTCAAGGTGTTCGGGCGGGCCAAGGCGCAGGCCGAGTCGATCCGGGCCATCACCGGTGAGTACCGGCGGGCCACCATGAAGACGCTGCGGATCGCCTTCCTGTCGTCGTTCGCCCTGGAACTGCTGGCCACCCTGTCGGTGGCGCTGGTCGCGGTCACCATCGGCATGCGGCTCGTACACGGTGAACTCGACCTGTACACCGGGCTCGTCATCCTGATCCTGGCGCCGGAGGCGTATCTGCCGCTGCGGCAGGTCGGGGCGCAGTACCACGCAGCCGCGGAAGGGCTTTCGGCCGCTGAGGAGATCTTCGCCGTACTGGAGACCGAGCTGCCGGCGGGCGGATCGGCGGACGTGCCTCTCTCCGGCGCGCTGCGGGTGGAGGGCGCGACCGTACGGCACGAAGGGCGTGCGGAGGTCTCGCTGGAAGCGGCGTCGCTGGAGGTCGGGGAGGGCGAGACCGTCGCCCTCGTCGGGCCGAGCGGGGTCGGCAAGTCGACGCTGCTGAACGCGGTGCTGGGGTTCGTACCGCTGGAACAGGGGCGGGTGCTGGTCGGGGACACCGACCTGGCAACCGTGGACTTGGAGAAGTGGCGGGAGCGGATCGCCTGGGTGCCGCAGAAGCCGCACCTCTTTGCCGGGACCGTCGCCGAGAATGTCCGGCTGGCGCGTCCCGAGGCCGATGACGCGGCCGTGCTGGAGGCGCTGCGGGACGCCGGGGCGTACGACTTCGTGGCCGCGCTGCCGCAGGGCACCGAGACCCTCCTCGGCGAGGACGGGGCCGGGATCTCCGCAGGTCAGCGGCAACGGCTCGCGCTGGCACGGGCATTCCTCGCCGACCGGCCCGTACTGCTGCTCGACGAGCCGACGGCCGCGCTGGACGGCGGGACCGAGGCGGGAATCGTCGAGGCGGTGCGACGGCTCGCGGTGGGGCGGACCGTGCTGCTGGTCGTGCACCGGCCGGCGCTGCTGGCGGTGGCGGACCGGGTGGTGGAGCTGGGAGTGGCCGGTGCCGCTCCGGGCGGCTCCGTGCCCTCTCAACGGGGCGCGGGCGTGCGGTCGTCGGGGGAGTCGGCTCCGGTTCCGGACGACGATGTTTCACGTGAAACAGGAGTGGGGGTCCGCGGTGCGGCAGGCGGTGCGCTGCGTCGTGTGCGGCAGGATGCGGGCGAGCAGCGCGGGCGGCTCGGACTCGCGCTGCTCCTCGGGAGCCTGGCGCTCGGGTCGGCCGTGGGGCTCATGGCGGTGTCCGGGTGGCTGATCTCGCGGGCCTCGGAGCAGCCTCCGGTGCTGTACCTGATGGTGGCGGTCACCGCGACCAGGGCGTTCGGCATCGGGCGGGCCGTGTTCCGGTACGCGGAGCGGCTGGTGTCGCACGACGCGGTGCTGCGGATGCTGGCGGACATGCGGGTCGCCGTGTACCGGCGGCTGGAGCGGATCGCGCCCGCCGGACTGCGCGAGACCCGGCGCGGGGACCTGCTGTCGCGGCTGGTCGCCGACGTGGACGCGCTGCAGGACTACTGGCTGCGGTGGGCGCTGCCCGCCGGGTCCGCCGTCGTGGTGGGTGCGGCGGCCGTCGGGTTCACGGGCTGGATGCTGCCGGAGGCCGGTGCGGTGCTGGCCGTCGGACTGCTGGCCGCCGGGGGGGTGGTGCCGCTGGTGAGCGGTGTGGCGGCGCGGCGGGCGGAGCGGCAGCTGGCTCCGGCACGGGGCGCGTTGGCCGTGCGGGTGGCCGATCTCCTCGGTGGGGTGGGCGAGTTGACGGTGGCGGGAGCGCTGCGGCGCCGTCTCGCTGCCGTACGGGACGCGGATGCGGTGCTGACGCGGATCGCCTCGCGCGGGGCGTCGGCGACCGCGCTCGGCGGCGGTCTTTCGGCGCTGGTGTGCGGGCTGACCGTGGTCGGGGCCGCGTGGGTGGGCGCGCAGGCCGTGGCGGACGGGCGGCTGGCCGGGGTGCAGCTCGCGGTGGTGGTGCTGACTCCGCTGGCCGCGTTCGAGGCGGTGACCGGGCTGCCGCTGGCCGTGCAGTACCGCCAGCGGGTGCGGCGCAGTGCGGAGCGGGTGTACGAGGTGCTGGACGCGCCCGTTCCCGTACGGGAGCCGGGGACGGCCACCGCGGTGCCCGCGTCGCCCTTCCCGGTGGAGGTACGGGGTCTCTCCGCCCGGTACGCGGGGCAGGAGCGGGACGCGCTGACCGGGGTGGACCTGACCCTGGAGGCCGGGAAGCGGATCGCGGTCGTCGGGGCGAGCGGGGCCGGGAAGACGACCCTCGCGCAGGTGCTGCTGCGGTTCCTGGACGCGGCGGAGGGCACTTACACGATCGGGGGTGTGGCGGCCGGTTCCCTCGAAGGGGACGACGTGCGGCGGATCGTGGGGCTGTGTGCGCAGGACGCGCACCTCTTCGACAGTTCCGTACGGGAGAACCTGCGGTTGGCCAGGGTCGATGCCGACGACGCGCAACTGCTGGACGTGCTCGGGCGGGCCCGGCTGAGGGACTGGGTCGAGTCCCTGCCCGAGGGGCTCGACACCCTGGTCGGCGAGCACGGGGCACGACTGTCCGGCGGGCAGCGGCAGCGGCTCGCGCTGGCCAGGGCGCTGCTGGCCGACTTCCCCGTCCTTGTACTGGACGAACCGGCGGAGCACCTGGACCTGGCGACGGCCGATGCGCTGACGGCGGACCTGCTGTCCGCCACAGAGGGCCGGACGACGGTGCTGATCACGCACCGGCTGCGGGGGCTGGAGGACGTGGACGAGGTGGTCGTGCTGGACGGAGGTCGCGTCGCGCAGCGTGGCGCCTTCGCGGCACTGGCAGGGGAGGAAGGGCCGCTGCGGCGGATGCGGGAGCGGGAGCGGGCGGCGGAGCCGGTGGCGTAAGCGGTCCAAACGCCCGCTGGTCGACTTTCCCCTTTAAATAGGACTAACTAGGCTCAAGGGCATGTCAGTGCAGCAGGACTCGCCCGCCCCACAGGACCCCCTAGACGCAGCGACAGAGGCGACCCGCAGCCTGCAAGGGCTGTCCACCGAGCTCACCGCACGTGTGCCGCAGTTGCTGGAGGCGATGCGGTCGGTGGGCTCCGGCCTCGAACTGCACACCACCCTGGACCGGATCTGCGAGACCGCGGCCGAGCTGGCCGACGCCAGGTACGCGGCGATCGGGGTCGTCGACGACGAGGGCGACGGGCTCTCCGACTTCGTGACGTACGGCGTGAGCGTGGAGGAGGCGGCGGCCATCGGGCAGCTGCCCGGCGGACACAAGGGGCTGCTCGGGGCGCTGATCATGGATCCGGAGCCGCTGCGGCTCGCCGACCTGACGGCGGACCCCCGGTTCGCCGGCTTTCCCGCGCACCACCCGCCGATGCGGACCTTCCTCGGCGTACCCATCCGGGTGCAGGGCGAGATCTTCGGCAACCTCTACCTCGCCGAGAAGAACGGCGGCGGCGAGTTCAACGACTACGACCTGCACATGCTGCGGGTGCTGGCCACCGAGGCCGGGATCGCCATCGGCAACGCCAGGCTGTACGAGGCGGCCCGCCAGCGGGAGCGGTGGATCGACGGGTCGGTGGCCGTGACGACGGCGCTGCTGTCCGGGGGCGACGTGGACGACGCGCTGACCGTGGTCGCCGAGCAGGCGCGGCGGCTGGCGGACTCGGCGGCCGGGATGGTGCTGCTGCCTGCCGAGGAGGGCGGTCTGGAGATCGCGGCGGTGTCCGCCGACAACCCCGCGGACTCGCTGGGCAAGGTGGTTCCGGCGGAGAGTCCGATCGTGGCGCTGCTGCTGGGCGGTGAACCGGTGTTCGTCGCCGACTCCGCCACGGACCCGCGCATGATCACCAACTTGTCCTGTCAGTACGGGCCGAGCATGCTGCTGCCGCTGCACAGCGGCGGCCGGGTGATGGGCGCCCTCGCCACGCCGCGTGCACGGGGCGCGAAGCCGTTCACCGAGGCGGAGCGGATCCTGGCCACCCAGTTCGCGTCGCAGGCGGCGTTGGCGCTGATGATGGCCGAGTCGCAGCGCGACCGCGAACGCCTCGCGGTGTACGAGGACCGCGATCGCATCGCCCGTGACCTGCACGATCTCGTCATCCAGCGGCTGTTCGCGACGGGAATGATGCTGGAGGGCGCCCAGCGCAGGTCGGTCGTGCCGGAGGTGCAGGCGGGCGTCGGCAAGGCCGTGGACGAGCTGGACGTGACGATCCAGGAGATCCGTACGGCGATCTTCGCGCTGCAGCAGGGACCGGCCGAGGCGCCGTCCGGGCTGCGCACCAGGGTGCTGCGGGAGATCAACATGGCGGCGGTGCCGCTGGGCTTCAAGCCCGCACACCATTTCGTCGGGCCGGTGGACGCGCTGGTCGGCGAGCTGACCGGCAAGAACCTGATCGCGGCGCTGCGGGAGGCGCTGTCGAACGCGTTCCGGCACGCCGGAGCGTCGCGGATCGAGGTCGTCGTCGACGCCACGGTGGCCCTGGAGGACGGCCGGCGCGCGGTACGGCTCACGGTGGCGGACGACGGGGTCGGAATCCCGGAGGGTGGGCGCCGCAGCGGACTGCGCAACCTGGGTCGGCGGGCGGAGGCGCTGGGCGGCTCCAGCTCGTACGGGCCGGGGCTGGGCGACGGGGGCGGGGGGACGGCGGTGGTGTGGGAGGCACCGCTCTAGGGCGTGAGGCGGGTGTGGGTAAGGGGCATGCTCCAGGAGTACGCCCCTTACCCGTGTGCAGGGGTCCTGCGGTGCAGGTCTGAGGGCCCGCGAGTCCTGCGTGCTGACACCGGGCCGGTGTGCTGCTACTGCCGGTGTTCCGCCAGGATCTGCTCGATGACCGCCGCGACGCCGTCCTCCTCGTTGGGGGAGGTACGGCCCGTGGCGACGGCCAGGACCGCCGGGTGGGCGTTGCCCATGGCGTACGAACGTCCTGCCCAGGCCAGCATCTCGATGTCGTTCGGCATGTCGCCGAAGGCCACGACCTCCTCGGGGGCGATGCCCCGCTCGGCGCAGCAGCGGGCCAGGGTGCTCGCCTTGGAGACGCCCGGGCCGCTGATCTCCAGGAGCGCGGTCGGGCTGGAGCGGGTGACCGAGCCGAGGCCGCCGACCGTCGCCCGGGCCAGGTCGAGGAAGTCGTCCGGGGCGAGCGAGGGGTGGTGCGCCAGCAGCTTGATGACGGGGTCGCCGCTGCCGGGGACCTCCTCGCGCAGCAGTTCCTCGGCGGTGGCGATGCCCGCGGCCGGGTCGAACTGGAACGGCGGGTAGGCGGGCTCGTAGTGGATTCCGGTGGTCAGCTCCACGGCGAAGGAGGTGCCGGGAACGGCGCCGCGCAGCGCGGTCACGGTGGCGCGGGCGTCGGCGCGCTCCAGGGGGCGGACCTCGATCAGTTCGCCGCCCGCGTGCAGGTCGACGACGGCGGCGCCGTTGGCACAGATCGCCAGGCCGTGGCCGTGCACGTGTGCACTGACCACGTCCATCCAGCGGGCGGGCCGTCCGGTCACGAAGAAGACCTCGATGCCGGCTGCTTCGGCGGCGGCGAGGGCGGCGACGGTGCGCGGCGAGACGGACTTGTCGTCGCGCAGGAGGGTGCCGTCCAGGTCGGTGGCGATCAGGCGCACGGGAGTGGTCGCGCCTGCGCCGGGGCCGGTACCGGCGCCGTCGGCCGGGCGGGGGCGGGGGTCGGTAGCTGAGGTCACCACTTCATCCTCTCGCATGAAACGCACGTCCGTGCGAAAGGGTGCACATCTGAGAGCACACATCCGGAGTCATGGATTCCGTCGTCGACCGGTCCGTCGTCGACCGGTCTGTCGTCGACCGGTCTGTCGTCGACCGGCTCGGTCGGAGACGGCGGCGGACATGCTGGAGGGGATGGAACAGCGCCTGAAGCACTTCGGCTGAGCGGAGAGCCGGGTGCAGGGGTGCGCCGGGAAGAGCGAAGAGCGGGGCTGAAGCAGGAACCGAGGGGCGAGGGGCCGGGGCGAGGAGGCGCTAGGGAGCGGGGGGCGATGAGGCGCCTTCCAAACCACAGAAGGGACACCGACGTGAGCGCCATCCTCACTTCGACCGGACCTGAGCTTCAGCTGCTGCGCGCGCTCGCCGCCCGGAGCTGGCTGGGCAACGGTCCGGACGGCCGCGACCTGGCCCACGCCCTGATCGCCCACGGTCCGGTATCCCCACTCCCCAGCACTGCTGAGACGCCCGAAACCCGCATGCGGCGCCTCGCGGAGTGCCTCGGCGAGCTGGGGTGAGCGGGGCATGTGGTCCCAGAAACCGGCCGCTGTCTGCGCATCATCGGGGACCACGTTCTTCTGTACTTCCCAACACCCGCAGGCTGCGGTTGTCGGCCCTCCCCGACTGGACTGCACGGGTCGCCCGATCCGGCACGGTCGTTCTCCTGCCGGGTCTGGACCCGCTGCCGCAGTCTGCGGACGCCTCCGAGCTCGATGCCTATCTGGACAACGCACTCGCGGCCGACCGGCTACTGTTCGGGATCGCCCGACCCTGCTGACCGAGGGTGTAGTCCTATGGATTTCTGGAGAATCGCCGGTTAGACCAACCAGCGGCCGTCGGCCATGTCGCGCCCCCGCCCCCGAGCCGTCGACCGGTCGGCCGACAGGTAGTGACACGTAGGCTCGGAGCATGAGTCTGCGTCTGAGCACCGTGATCCTTCCCGTCGACCGCTGGCACGAGGGAGGCCGCGCCAAGTGGCAGCGGGCTGAGGAGCTGGGGTTCCACGCCGCCTACACCTACGACCACCTGTCGTGGCGAACCTTCCGCAACGGCCCTTGGTTCGGCGCGCTGCCCACACTTACCGCCGCCGCCACGGTGACCGAGCGCCTTCGTTTGGGCACCCTCGTCACATCCCCGAACTTCCGCCACCCCGTGACGCTCGCCAAAGAGCTGATCTCCCTGGATGACATCTCCGGCGGACGGATCACCCTGGGCATCGGCGCGGGTGGCAACGGCTTCGACGCGACCGCGCTCGGACAGGAGGCGTGGAGGCCGAGGGAGCGAGCCGACCGCTTCGGCGAGTTCGTTCCCCTGCTCGACCGCCTCCTCACCGAGGACTCGGTGACGCAGGACGGGAACGTCTACTCGGCGGTCGAGGCCCGGAACATCCCCGGCTGCGTCCAGCGCCCCCGCCTGCCGTTCGCGGTGGCGGCCACCGGCCCGCGAGGGTTGAAGCTGGCCGCGCGACACGGGCAGGCATGGGTCACGACCGGAGACCCGAAGCTGTTCGAGAACGGGACCCCGAAGCAGTCGCTGGCAGCCCTGCGCGACCAGATCGAACGGCTCGAGACAGCCTGCACCGAGATCGACCGTGACGCCGCCGAACTGGACAAGATCCTGCTCACGGGCTTCACCCCCGAGCGCAGTCGGCCTCTGGACTCGGTCGACGCGTTCGTCGACTTCGCCGGCCGCCACCACGACCTCGGCTTCACCGAGATCGTGGTCCACTGGCCGATCCATGACTCGGACTTCGCCGCCGACCAAGCCGTCTTCGAGCGAATTGCCGCGGATGGGCTGGCGCAACTCGTTTGACCGCCATCGACCGAGCGCAGCCAGGCAGCGAACGACGGTCATGTCCCGTGAAGTGCAACACTGCTGCTTTAGAGCGGCGGTCTCGCTGTCAAGGGGGCGGGGCCTCTGGTAGGCCCTGTGGTGTCGAGCCCAGGGCGAGTTGACGTAGATCATCGATCCCGAGCTGGTCGATGCCGTACTCGAAGACACCTGCGCGCGGGAGCGGCGGGTACTGCTAGTGTCAGCGCGCGTCGTGGTGTACAGCGACCCATTGCGCCGACTGTTCGAGATCTTGTCCGGCCCGGCGGCCGATCGACACCAATCCTGTGCCTTCTACCGGGGGTTACGCCTGGTCGCTGTGGACGGTACGACGCTGTCCGCCCCGGACGAGAAGGCGGTGACCTGGCGTTACCACAAGCACATCGGGAAGGTCCGCACGTTCGGCTATCCGCTGATCCGTATGGTCGCCCTCGTGGAATGCGGGACGCGTGCCCTGCTGGATGCTGTTTTCGGCCCTGACGATGTCGGCGAGTTGGCGTATGCCTGCCGTCTGCTCGGCCGCCTCGATGCTCCTCCTGGTGGACGCCTATTACGACGCGTTCGACTTCGTGAAAGCCGTGGCAGACACCCAGGCCCGCTTCATCATGCGCTCTACCCGGAAACGGCGGCCGACACTGCACCAGGCTCTCCCGGACGGCTCGTATCTGACCACCATCTGCAGTCGCAACTACCGCGCGGGAGGGGGTACCAGCGGCTCGAGGTACGGGTGGTGGAGGCATGGATCACCGGCACCCTCGCCGATGGCACCCGGCGCACTGAGCTGTGGCGCCTGCTCACCGATCTGCTCGACTCCGAGCGTCATCCCGCCGCGGACCTGATAGAGCTCTGCCATCGCAGGTAGCAGGCTGAGACGTTCTTCTTCTCGCTGAAGTCCACGATCCTCGGCGGATGCGTCCTGCGATCTCGCAGTGTCCCGGGCCTGTAGCAGGAGATCTACGCCTTGCTGGCGGCGTACCAAAACCCTGGTCAGGGCCGCAGGGGACATCACGGTCGCCCGGCCCCGGACTGTCCGCGCAGCGGGTGAGCTTCGTGGTGTTGTTCCAGGCCGCCGCCGACCAGATCGTTGCCACACGAGGGCTCGGTGGGGACGGTCCAGCGACGCTGATCGGGGCCATCGGACGATCGGTGCTCGACAACCTCCTGCCCGAGCACCGTGAAGGCCCGATACCGCAAGGTCGCGAGCAAATACAGCTTCAAGCGGGGCGATCACCCGCGCACAGTCCAGGCATATGTACTGGACGTAGAGGTGATCAAGGACGGGTGGCTTGACAGCGAGACCGCCGCCCTAAAGCAGCGGTGTTGCACTCTACGGGACACCACCCGAACGACGAGCATGGGGGGTATCCCGAGATGCGGTCGTGCTCCGCAATATGGCGAATGAGGCCAGCCACCTTGCGACGACGTAACTGGCCCCCTTGCCCGTGGCACCCACGGGCGTCATGTCGTACGTGGTAGAAATTTCAAGTTCGCCGGGCGAAGGGAGCGGAAGTCACTGTCGGCATAACAACCTCGCTTGGGTTCCATGCGAAGGATCTCGGCTTTCTATTTTCAATCCATGCGTTAAAAGCAAGAATATAGGTGGCGATCTGCCCCTTGGCGATATCGCGAGTTGCGTGAATTTTCACCCGGCCAGCCTCGCTGGCAACCTTAGCGGCGATGCTCTCGATTGCCCTTTTCTTCATGGCTTCACGCAAGTTCAATCGAGGATCATTCCCAGGAAGCATGGCACCCGTAGTGAGACCTTCCTCCCAGCTTTCCCATTGTGAGTCAGAAAGATCCCTACGTTCCCGCCGAGTAATGTACGCGCCAGCGGCGGCAGCAGAAGGTGTGATTTGAATCGCCTTCCAGAGGCGGATGCCAAAGTTCGTGGCCTCCCCTACGCCGGGCATCTCCTCAACTAGTGCGAGGTGTTCTTCGTTGGTCATGGTGCTACTGGAGGACGAAAGGCTGCCTGCGTCGTAGGCAGCAATAAGCTTGATAGTGGCGGCAAGCGTGGCGGTGTTTTTGTGGCCAGCAATGCTGAGAGAGTTTGCGGCGCTTCGGTGGTAATTGACGTCCAGGACGGCGAAGCATTCTGCTGGGACGCCATAGAATACTGGAATCCAGACCGGGACATCGCCAGCCCCAATTGCCATGAGGCGGTGCTGTCCATCGATCAAATTGCCGTCAGGGTCGAATGCGATGCCCTGATGTGTCAGCTTCCAGAGCCCTCCGTCAATCGCCGTTCGCCATTGCTTTACTTTCGCCGTGGAGATAGGTCGATTGTGCTTGATATTGCGCTTCAACCACTCCCTAGCCAACTCAGGAGTAACAAGGGTGAGCGTCATCTTGATGTCTGCTGGCGGCGTCATGCCGTTGCCCAGCGAGAGCTGTCGGCTGGTCATGTGAAAACAATACACGGCCAAGCGGGTGACAGACGCCGAGTCGGCATCCTCTGGAAGGGGAACAAAATATCGATTGCCCTGCTTTATCGATCGCGATATCGATTAATGAGTCACCATCACGCCCGGCACTGATCTCCCGCACCCGCCCGTCGAGGTATCAAGCTAAGCAATGTCAAATTTTGGAATCTTCTGTTCTTTTTGCACGCATGGGAGTCGTCGACTCGCTGCATCGATCGAAAGGGCAACTACTGCGAATAAACTCACGGTGTCGTAGAGGGCGACGCCTGGCCGTTGGCTGCGGTATCACCCGAGTCATGCGGTATCCACAAGAGGGCGGACCGACTGCCGAACGGTGTGAGTTCCGCGAGGAGTTACGACTCCACGCGGCCGAGCGATTCGCCCGGAGCGAGGGCAGTACCGCGATTTGCCAGGTATCTGCGGGTCAGTGTCCGCTCGGTCCAGCGATGGCACCAGGCGTGAGTCGAGGACGGCCCGCGGTCCTTGCGATCGCAGGGGCCGGCGTCGCTCACGAGGCTGAATGATCGGCAGTTGACGCTGCTGGAGGCGCATCTGGCCAGGGGCTGGCCGCGCATGGCTGGGAGGACTAGCGCTGGACGCCGGCCCGTGTGAAGACGGGCATCGGCCACCGCTCCCAGCTGACATACGCGATCCAGCGTCCCGCGTGTCCGACATCAGAGGTCAAGGCCCGGAAGCTGTTGGTGCGTAACGACTGGTAGTGCCAGGTACCGGCCCGCAGAGCAATGGAGCGGGACGACGACGCGTGCTACACCCAGGATCGCAGCCATCCTATAGACGGCTGCCTCGCCGAGACCGGCCTGCCGTCAGCCCTGCCTGATCAGCAGCACGACATCCCGAGTTCAACCTCAGCCATCCGGCAGGAGCGGGCATGCAGCGGGGGCACGGTATCCCCGCTTGGGCTTGACAGGTGATGGTGTTGTGCCTGCGGAGGCCGTCGGCATTCGAGCCAAGGACACCCCACCCCGGCGCGCTGGTACAGCAGACATGGCGGTAGTACACAGCGGTCCAGCCTTGGGGACGATCGAGCCCAAGGTCAATCTGTGATGTATGAACGTGGCTTGACTGAGGTGACCAGCGTGCCCAGCCGCAGCCGCTCGGTGGCGGAAGCGGCGGCCGTCAGCGTGGGCAGCGCGCCGAACCACGGGCCCTCCCGGAACGGCACCCGCCACGACAGGTGGTCGTAGGTGTACGCGGTGTGGAAACCGAGCTCCTCGGCCCGCTGCCACACCTCCTTGCCGCCCTCGTGCCAGCGGCGGATCGGCAGAATCACAGTGCTCAGACGCATGATCCGACTGTACGGGGCCTGCTCACGCCCCCGGGAAACGCAGGAACTCCACCGGTACGTGTGCCGTGAGCCAGACGCCGTTGGCGCTGATCCGGAAGACGTGTCCGGCGCGGTGCATCGCCCCGCTGTCCACGGACAGCACCACCGGCCGTCCCCGGCGGGCCCCGACACGGGTGGCGGTCTCCCGGTCGGGCGACAGGTGGACGTCGTGCCGGTCCATGGGGCGCAGGCCCTCGGTGCGGATCGCCGACACGGCTCGGGGGTGCGTGCCGTGGAAGAGGAAGGCAGGGGGCTCCGACGGGGGGAGGGCCAGGTCGATGCCCGCGACCGTGTGCCCCTGGCTGGCGCGGATCAGGGCGGGGCGCAGCGGGTCGTCGTTCCGTACCGCGAAGCGCTGCTTGTCGTTGGTGGCGACGACGTGGTCCAGCTCGGCGCGGGTGAGGTGGAAGCCGTGCTCGGTGGCGGCCCGGATCAGCGTCTCCACCTCCACCCAGCCGTGGGCGTCGAGGGTGAGCCCGATGCGCTCGGGCTGGTGCCGCAGGTGCTTGGAGAGGTACTTCGACACCTTGATGATGCGGTGTTCATTCATCCGGTCAGGGTCCCCGAACCGGTGTGCGGACCGCACCTGAATTCGCCCTGACAGTCCGGTAGTTCGAAGTAATCCACAGCCAACGGCCCTTTTCCACAGCGGAAATGAAGGATCTGTGGATAACTTGTGCCCACTTTAGGGTGGTTCGTCAACTTTCGCACGATTGAGTTGTCCTGAGGAGAGCGCGTCCAAGGTCCTTGCCTGGAGCTCTCGTTCCGTGGCCGCCGCGACGAATGCCGAAGCATTCTCTGCCCCAACCAACGCCTGGACCGCGGCAATCGTTCCTGCCGGAAGAGGGAGTGCGCGGGGCTGGGCGTCGGGTGCCGGGACAGGCGCCGAACCGAGGTGCTGCTGAAGGTGACGGGTGGCGAACAGCCGCATGGCCCGGGCCAGTTCGGCGTCCACGCTCTGCTGTGCGAGCGGGCGCAGCCGTCGTACCAGAGCAGCTGCCTCCGCCGCGTCCGAGTCCGTCGGCGGCCGGTGCCCGAGGTAGCGGGCGAAGACGTGCTCGGTGGTGAACTCCAGGAATCTGGCCGCTATGTGCTCCACCTGACCGCGCAATTCCCACAGGTGCCCCGAGATCGCCTTGAGAGGCACCCCTGCCGCGTACAGCTCGGCGGCCACCGCCAGCTCCTGCGGCGACGGCACCAGGAACTCGTCGTCGCACCCCGGAACCCGTTCCAGTACGCCCAGTTCGACCGCCTCCGCCACCGCCGCGTCGTTGGGCCGGCCACCGAACCGTGCGTCCAGCTCGGCCCGCGTGATCCGGGCCGACTCCTCGTCGGTCCAGGGCCCGCCCACCTCGGCGACCAGCCCGAGCACCCCGCCCAGACCCCGGCCCGCGTCCCACGCCTCCAGCAGTTCCTTGATGCTGGCCAGGGTGTAGCCGCGGTCCAGGAGGTCGGCGATCTGCCGAAGCCGGGCCAGGTGCGCGTCCCCGTACACGTTGGACCGGCCGCGCCGCTCGGGCGTGGGGAGCAGCCCCCGGTCCTGATAGGCGCGGATCGTACGGACCGTGGCACCGCTGCGGTGCGCGAGGTCCTCGATCCGGTACTCGGCCTCCGCCTGCTGTCCGGACATGATCACTTCCTTCCCGGCGTGGACCGGTGTCAGCCGTGCCGGCCGGTGTCAGATGTGTCGGCCGACGTGGGTCGTGTCGGTCGGTGTCGGTCGTGTCGGTCGGCGTGGGTCCTGTCGGTCGGTTCAGGGCCGCAGCGCCGCCCGGCCCACCGCTCCCGCCGCGGCACGCGCCGCAGGCGAGGTCGACAGGTACTCGACGGCCTTGCGCAGCGAGCCTTCCTGCGAGGGATGGTACGACCGCCGGAAGTACCGGGGTATCGCCGCACCCAGCTCCCGCCAGGTCGGCAGAAGCCCCTTGGCGACCGCCTTGTTGTGCTCCCGCAGCGAATAGCGCAGCCGTCCGGCGAGCTGCGGGTCGTGCCGTACGAGGTACGAGGCCCCCCACGCCCACAGCCACAGCATCACCGGCGCGACCACGACCATGCCCTCGACCCGGCGGGCGTACCGGGGCAGGCCCTCGCCGCCGCAGTGCTGGTACATGTCGAAGGCCACCGCCCGGTGCTCGACCTCCTCCGCACCGTGCCAGCGCAACAGGTCGAGCATCACCGCGTCAGGATCCGCCCGGTCCAGTCCCTCCGCGTGCAGCACCCAGTCGCCGAGCACCGCCGTGAACTGCTCGATCGCGGCGACGACCGAGAGACGGAAGCGGAGCCACTCCCGGGCGGGTATCGGAGCCCCCAACGGCGGTGTCTCACCGAGGAGTTTCTCGAAGAGGAAGTCGACGTGCCTGGTGTACGCGCCGGTGTCCAGGTCCTGGTCGGCCAGGTGATCCAGGACGTAACTGTGCTGCACGCTGTGCGTGGCCTCCTGGCCCATGAATCCCTTGACCTGCTGGAGGAGTTCGGGGTCGCGAACCAGCGGCAGCGCTTCCTTGAAGACCTTCACGAACCAGCGCTCACCGGCCGGCAGCAGCAGGTGCAGCACGTTGATGACGTGCGTGGCGGTCGGCTCGTCCGGTATCCAGTGCAGCGGTGTCTCGCGCCAGTCGAAGGAGACCCTGCGGGGTGCGATGACGTGGCCCGCGCCATTTTCCCGACTGGTCTCATGGCTGGCCGTGTGACCGATCTGGTGACTGGTCCCGTGGCCGTTCTCGGGGTCGGTGCTCACAGCGGCGGCTCCAATCGGGCGATCGCACGCAGTGCCTTCGGTGTGAAGCGGGACATGAGGTGGGCGCCGCGCGCCTCCGGCGTCACCGGGACGACGGCCTGGTTCTTCGCCACCGCGCGCAGGACGGCCTCGGCGACCTTCTCCGGCGGGTAGTTGCGCAGCCCGTACAGCCGGGACGACCGCTTCTGCTTGCGCTTCTCCTCTTCCTCCGACACCCCGGTGAAGCGCGAGGTGGCGGTGATGTTGGTGTTGACCAGGCCGGGGCAGATCGCGCTGACGCCGATTCCCCGGCCCGCCAGTTCGGCGCGCAGGCACTCACTGAGCATGAGCACCGCCGCCTTCGACGTGCTGTACGCGGGCAGGGCCTTGGAGGGCTGGTACGCGGCGGCGGACGCCGTGTTGACGATGTGGCCGCCCTGGCCGCGCTCGGCCATCTGCTTGCCGAAGGTGCGGCATCCGTGGATGACGCCCCACAGATTGACGTCCAGGACCTTCTTCCAGTCCTCGGCCGAGGTGTTCATGAAGGAGCCGGACATGCCGATCCCGGCGTTGTTGACCAGCACGTCCACGATGCCGTAGTCGGCGGCGACCTTCTCCGCCAGCTTCTCCATGGCTTGTGCGTCACTGACGTCGACGACCTCCGGCCAGGCGTCCGGCGCCCCGATCAGCCGGGCCAGTTCGGCGGTCCGGGACGCGCCTTCGGCATCGCGGTCCACGGCCACGATCCGGGCCCCCGCTTCGGCGAACGCGAAGGCGGTGGCCCGCCCGATGCCGCTGGCCGCACCGGTCACCAGGACCAGCTGCCCGCCGAACCTGTCGGCGTACTTCCCGGTCGCCACCGATGCGCGCGGCGCCACCCCGGCGGTGCTGTCCTCGTTCGCCGTCACGAACTCGGTGATCCATGAGGCGAGTTGGTCCGGTCTGGTGCGCGGCACCCAGTGCTTGGCCGGGAGGGTGCGACGTACCAACTGCGGAGCCCACAGCTCCAATTCGTCGTAGAGACGCTCCGAGAGGAAGATGTCGCCGGTCGGCGTGATCAGTTGGACGGGTGCGTGTGCGTACGCGTCCGCGCGCGGCCTGCGCAGCCTGGCACGTACGTTGTCGCGGTAGAGCCAGGCGCCGTGCGCAGCGTCCTGCGGCAGCGACGACGTCGGGTAGCCGCCGCCGGCCGGGACCTTCTCGATCCGCTGGAGGATCTTCGGCCACTGCTTGCCGAGCGGCCCGCGCCAGGCCAGCTCCGGCAGTACGGGGGTGTGCAGCATGTACACGTACCAGGACTTGGCGCCCTGGCCGAGGAGCTGGGCGGTGCGGCGCGGGGTCGGCCGGGACATCCGCTTCTTGATCCAGTGCCCGAAGTGGTCCAGCGAGGGCCCGGACATGGACGTGAAGGACGCGATCCGCCCCTGCGTGCGCCTGACGGTGGCGAACTCCCAGCCCTGCACGGATCCCCAGTCGTGCCCCACCAGGTGCACCGGCCGGTCCGGACTGACCGCGTCCGCGACCGCCAGGAAGTCGTCGGTCAGCTTCTCCAGCGTGAACCCGCCGCGCAGCGGCTTGGGCGCCGACGACCTGCCGTGCCCGCGCACGTCGTACAGCACCACGTGGAAGCGTTCCGCCAGCCGCGTCGCGACCTCGGTCCACACCTCTTTGCTGTCGGGGTAGCCGTGCACCAGCAGTACGGTCGGCTGCGCCGCGTCGCCCAGCTCGGCGACGCACAGCTCGATCCCGCCGGTCCGCACCCGGCGCTCGCGCGCCCCTACCAGTCCGGTCGTCCCCATCGTCATGCCGCCTTCTCCTCGGCCCAGCGCCGCACGTGCGGCAGGTCGTCGTCCAGCCAGAACGCGCTCTGCTCGGGATCCCGGGAGTCGGTGACGACCAGAATCTCCTCGAACTTCGCGCCCGTACCCCGGAACCCGAGATGCGGTTCCACCGCCCACAGACCAGGCTGCGGCGGATGGTCGGAGAACTTGTACGGACTCCACAGCGGCGACCAGCCGTCCCGGTGCCCGTGCAGCACGTCCCCCGCCAGCCCCTTCAGCGACTGCGTACCGAACCCGAACACATGCGGTGACCAGCGTCGTTCCTTCACCTGGTCGACCTTGTGGGCGATCACACCGAACGGGTACGCACGGTGCCGGTTGGCGTATCCCTGCCGGGTCATCAGCCGCTCGACGTTCTCGTATATCTCCCGCAGGGTGCGTTTCTCGCGCACCTGCTCCAGGATCAGCGCGCGGTGCGCCTCCAGATCGGCCAGCAGCCTGTTGTGCACGGGGTTGAGGCCCAGGCAGCCGGAGTACCCGATGTCCGCGGTGAAGCCCTTGTAGACGGGCGCCATGTCGAGGATGAACGGCATGCCGGCCTCCAGCTTCCGGTTCGTGGGGAAGAACTGGAGCGGTATCCGGAAGTCGGTGAACGCCGTACGGTCCCCGAACCACGCGAACGGCAGGTGGAACCAGTCGCGCACCCCGCGCTCGCGCAGCCACACCCGCTGCATCCGGGCCGCCTCGCGCTCCGTGACCCCAGGCTTGAGCTGCGCGGCGACGGCCTCGGCGCACTCGTAGGCCAGGCGCTGGACTTCTCTGAACCCCCGCAGTTCCGCGGTCGGTTCGCCCTTCGTGCTGGAGACTTCTGAGATTGCTGAGGTCATGCCACCCGTCCGTCCCGTGTAGCGGTACGCGTCCGTAACTTGACACTGATGAATGTGACAATGCCCGGCGGCTACGTCAAGGGGTGTGCATACGCACCTGTGGACAACCCCGCGCAATCAACCCGTGGTTCGACCCGGGGCCCTTCCTCGGTCATCCCCTCAGCCCCTGGTACTGCTCCCCCCTACGGGTCCGTACGACCAGAGGCGGAGGCAGGAACAGCCGCCAGGGCTGACGTCCGATGTGGCCCGCGCCACTACCTTCGGAGTGTGACCAATGTGATCGCGACCGAATCCCTGAGCATGCGGTACCCCCGGGTGACCGCACTTGACCGGCTCTCCCTGGACATCGGGCCCGGAGTAACGGGCCTGGTGGGTGCCAACGGAGCCGGCAAGTCCACGTTGATCAAGATCCTGCTGGGTCTGAACCCCGCCACGGAGGGCCGGGCGTCGGTGCTCGGCCTCGACGTGGCCACCAGCGGGGCCGAGATCCGCGAGCGCGTCGGGTACATGCCCGAGCACGACTGCCTGCCGCCGGACGTCTCGGCCACCGAGTTCGTCGTCCACATGGCGCGCATGTCCGGGCTCCCCCCGACCGCAGCCCGCGAGCGGACCGCCGACACCCTGCGCCACGTCGGCCTCTATGAGGAGCGTTACCGCCCCATCGGCGGCTACTCGACGGGCATGAAGCAGCGCGTGAAGCTGGCCCAGGCCCTGGTCCACGACCCGCAGCTGGTGCTTCTCGACGAGCCGACCAACGGCCTCGATCCGGTCGGCCGCGACGAGATGCTCAGCCTGATCCGCCGCGTGTACACCGACTTCGGGATCTCGGTCCTGGTCACCTCGCACCTCCTGGGCGAGCTGGAGCGCACCTGCGACCACGTCGTCGTCATCGACGGCGGCGCGCTGCTGCGGTCCAGTTCGACCAGTGACTTCACCCAGACCACCACGACCCTCGCGGTCGAGGTCACCGACTCCGACACCCACTCCGACGGCACGCGCGCGCTGCGCGAGGCGCTCACCGCGGCGGGCGCCAGGCTGCACGCCGCCGAGGAGCAGGGCCTGCCCGGCGCCGGCCACATCCTCCTCGTCGAGGGTGAGGGCGACGCCACGTACGACCTGGTCCGCGACACCGTCGCCGACCTGGGCATCGGCCTGGTGCGGATGGAACAGCGGCGCCACCACATCGCCGAGGTCTTCCGCACCGAGCAGTCCGCCGACGCGGTACTGGCGCCGTCCGGAGCAGCAAACGCAACCCCCGCGGGCGCCTCTCAGGGCGCCCCGCGGGCCGAAATGCAGAAGGGAGGCGGCCACGATGGCAACTGAACTCACGCCGCCGGGCGCCGACCCGACGCGCATCCACAACATCGGCTACCGCAAGTACGACGGCCCTCGCCTCGGCCGCGCGTACGCCCGCCGGTCGCTCTACTCGCAGTCCCTGCGCGGCGCGTACGGACTGGGGCGCAGTGCCAAGTCCAAGGTGCTGCCGATGATCCTGTTCGGCGTGATGGTCCTGGTCGCGGCGATCATCGTCGCGGTCGCGGTGGCCGCGCCCGCGGGCACCCTGACCAAACTGCCGGTGTCCTACACGGCGTTCGCGATCTTCCTCCAGCCCGTCATCAGCCTCTTTCTGGCGGCGCAGGCTCCCCAGACCGTCTCGCGCGACCTGCGCTTCAAGACGGTCCCGCTGTACTTCTCCCGGCCGATCGAGCGCAGGGACTACGTCCTCGCCAAGTTCGGTGCGATGGTCTCCGCGCTGTTCGTCCTGACCGCGGCACCGCTGGTGATCCTCTACGCGGGCGCGCTGCTCGCCGAGTTCGACTTCGGGGCCCAGACCAAGGGCTTCGGGCAGGGGTTGGTGTCCGTGGCACTGCTGTCCGTCCTGTTCGCCGGGCTCGGCCTGGTGATGGCCGCGCTGACCCCGCGCCGCGGCTTCGGCGTCGCCGCCGTCATCGCCGTGCTGACCATCTCCTACGGCGCGGTTTCGACCGTCCAGGCCATCGCCTACACCCAGGAGTCGACGGGTGCGGTCGAATGGCTCGGCCTGTTCTCGCCCATCACCCTCATCGACGGCGTCCAGACCGCCTTCCTCGGCGCCGCCTCCAACTTCCCCGGCGGAACCGGTCCCGGTACCGGAGCGGGCGCGGTCTATCTGCTGGTCGTCCTCGCGCTCGTCGCCGGCTCGTACGCCGTCCTGATGCGCCGCTACCGGAAGGTCGGACTGTGACGACCATCGAGATCACCAAGGCCTCCCGCTGGTTCGGGAATGTGGTCGCCGTCAACGACGTGACCATGACGATCAGCCCCGGCGTCACCGGCCTCCTCGGCCCCAACGGCGCCGGAAAGTCCACCCTGATCAACATGATGGGCGGCTTCCTCGCCCCCTCCAACGGCACCGTCACCCTCGACGGCAAGCCGATCTGGCGCAACGAGAGCGTCTACAAGGAGATCGGCGTCGTCCCGGAGAGGGAGGCGATGTACGACTTCCTCACCGGCCGGGAATTCGTCGTGGCCAACGCCGAACTGCACGGCCTGGACGACCGGGCGGCCCAGCGCTCGCTCGCCACGGTCGAGATGGAGTACGCCCAGGACCGCAAGATCGCCACGTACAGCAAGGGCATGCGCCAGCGCGTGAAGATGGCGTCCGCGCTGGTCCACAACCCGTCGGTGCTGCTGCTCGACGAGCCGTTCAACGGTATGGACCCGCGCCAGCGCATGCAGCTGATGGACCTGCTGCGGCGGATGGGCGCGGAGGGACGCACCGTGCTGTTCTCCTCGCACATCCTGGAGGAGGTCGAGCAGCTCGCCTCGCACATCGAGGTGATCGTCGCCGGGCGGCACGCCGCCTCGGGCGACTTCCGCAAGATCCGCCGGCTGATGACGGACCGCCCGCACCGCTATCTCGTACGGTCCGGCGACGACCGGGCCCTGGCTGCCGCCCTCATCGCGGACCCGTCCACGGCCGGCATCGAAGTCGACTACACGGAACGGGCGCTGCGCATCCAGGCCGTCGACTTCGGCCGCTTCACCGAGCTGCTCCCGCAGGTCGCCCGCGCACACGGCATCCGCCTGTTCACGGTGCAGCCCTCCGACGAGTCCCTCGAATCGGTCTTCTCCTACCTCGTCACGGCCTGAAAGGAGCTTGCTGCGATGTACGAACCCACCGTCGCCCGGCTCACCTACCGGGCCCTCCTCGGCCGCCGCCGGGCGGCCATCCTCTTCGTCCTGCCCGCCCTGCTCATCGTCATCGCGATCGC
The DNA here is from genome assembly GCF_053610825.1 of Streptomyces sp. NPDC054863. NCBI lineage: Bacteria > Bacillati > Actinomycetota > Actinomycetes > Kitasatosporales > Streptomycetaceae > Streptomyces > Streptomyces sp. NPDC054863. Next base: position 32,036 of record NZ_JBSGZD010000047.1, read on the forward strand.
GGTGCGGGTGCTCGTCGGCGTGGACGACGGCGTCGCCGCCGACGTCCTGGGCGGCTTCGCGCTCGCCACGATGGTCCCGCTGATCGGCGTCATCGCCGGTACGGGCGCGATCGGCCCGGAGATCGACGACGGCTCGATCGTCTATTTGCTGTCCAAGCCGGTGAAGCGGCCCACGATCATCTCCACCAAGCTGATCGTCGCCATCGCCGTCACCATGGCCTTCTCCGCGATCCCCACCCTCATCGCAGGGTTCATCCTCAACGGCAACGGCGGCCAGATCGCGATCGCCTACACGATCGCCGCTCTCGTCGCCTCGATCGCCTACAGCGCGGTCTTCCTGCTGCTCGGCACCGTGTCACGGCACGCGGTCGTCTTCGGCCTGGTGTACGCGCTGGTGTGGGAGGCCCTGTTCGGCAGCCTGGTGCCCGGGGCACGGACCCTCAGCATCCAGCAGTGGGCCCTCTCACTGGCCGAGAAGATCGGCACGAACGGCACGATCACCTCGGAGGTCGGGCTCTCCACGGGGGTGATCCTGCTGGTCGTGGTCACCGGCCTGGCCACCTGGTACGCGGGCCAGAAGCTGCGTTCGCTCACTCTTGCGGGTGACGAGTAGCCGAAAGCGGCTTTTTCTGGAACGAGAAGCGCCCCCGGTTCGTATTCCACATACGAACCGGGGGCGCTCCCCGTTTCAGCGAACAGGCCCTGAGCCTCTGCACCTTGACACCTGGAAAGTCAGACCTTCCGGTCCCTGGCCGCGAAGAGACCCACCACCAGAGCCGCCGCACACACGCCCAGCATCAGGGCGATCGGCACCGTCCAGCTGCCGGTCGTCTGATACACGGCGCCCGCCGCCAACGGGCCCACGGCGGCCAGCAGATAGCCGATCGTCTGCGCCATTCCGGAGAGCCGCGCCGCCGTCGCCGCATCACCGCTGCGCAGCACGATCAGCGTCAGTGCGAGACCCACGGCGCCGCCCTGGCCGACGCCGAGGATCGCCGACCACAGCCAGGCCCCCGACACCGGGGCCACCATCAGGCCGACATAGCCGGCCGCGACGAGAGAGGCGACGAGAGCGACCAGCGGACGCTGACTGCGCATCCGCCCTGCCAGCAGCGGTACGGCGAAGGCGCCCGCGACCTGGATCAGGTTGTTGAACGCGAAGATGACGCCGGCCGTGGAGCGGCTCATCCCGTGATCCGTGAAGATCGTCGGCATCCAGGCGATCAGGACGTACGACCACAGCGACTGGAGGCCCATGAAGAGAGTGACCTGCCAGGCCAGCGCCGAGCGCCAGATGCTCTTCGGAGCGGCTCCGGCAGCGGCGGCCGGGGCGACCCGCACCTCGTGTCCGGTACGGCCGCGGGAGATCAGCACCTGAGGCAGCCAGGCCACCGCGGCGACGGCGGCCAGCAACGACCAGAACGCCAGCGAGGCCTCCCAGCTCCCGCCGAAGGCCTTCTCCAGCGGCACCGAGGTGGCGGCCACGACGGTGGCACCGGCGATCATCGAGCCCGTGTAGACCGACGTCATCGACGCGGCCCTGTCGGGGAAGTCCCGCTTGATCAGACCGGGCATCAGCACATTGAGGAGGGATATCGCGACGCCGATCAGCAGACCGCCGCCGTACAGCGCCGCGGTCGAGGGCACGACCCGGACCAGGATGCCCGCACCGAGCAGCAGCAGGGCGCCGAAGAGCACCAGTTCGGTGCCGAATCGCCGGCCCAGCCAGGGGGCGATCATCGCGCCGACGCCGAGGAAGAGCACCGGCACGGACGTCACCAGGCTGGTGGCCGTCGACGACAGGCCGAAGCTGTCACTGATCTCGCCGACCAGTGGGGACACGCTCGCGAGTGCCGCCCGCATGTTGAGCGAGGCCAGCACGATGCCGACCATGAGCAGCACCGGATGCGCCAGCAACGCCCGCCGTGCGGCGACCCCTTGGGGAGTGGGCCGGACGTCGGCCTCGGCGTCCAGCAGGAGTTGATCGGCATCCGGGCGTGACAAGGCAAACACCTTTCGAAGTGGAGGGGAGTGGTTCGCAGCGGTGCGAACCAGAGGGAGGCGGTTCGCAGCGGAGGGAAGCGGTGCGAAGCGGAGGGGGTGGAGCCTGGGGCGGGGAAGAAGCAGGGTCAGCGTCCGACCAGGTTGCGGATCACGTCGATCGGCACCTGGAGGAGCGCCCGCGCGGCCTGTTCCGCCGCTGCCGGGTCGCCGCTCTCGACGGCGTCGACCAGGGTGGCGTGCGCTGCCAGGTCGATGGGCGGCATCTCGTGGTCGCCGAGCGAGGTGACCAGGGACTCGTGCACCTGGGTGGAGAAGAAGCGGTAGACCTCGCTGAAGGCCGCGTTGTGGGTGGCCTCGACGATGCCCCGGTGGAAGGCGAGGTCGGCGTCGGCAGCCCGGTCGCCCTGCTCGTGCAGCTCGGCCAGAGCCGCACGCAGCGCGCTCAGGTCGTCCTCGTCGCGGCGTACGGCGGCGAGCCGGGCGGCCTCCGCCTCCAGGGCCACGCGCAGTTCCAGTACGTCGAGGACGCCGGCGTGCTGCATGCCGCGCAGGACGGCCGCGGGGTCGGCGGTCGAGCGGACGAACGTGCCGTTGCCCTGCCGCGACTCCAGCAGCCCGGCGTGCACCAGGACGCGTACGGCTTCGCGGACGGTGTTGCGCCCGACACCGAGCTGTTCGGCGAGGACGTGCTCGGTGGGGATCCGGTCGCCGACGGACCATTCGCCGTCGGCGAGCTGGTCGCGCAGCTGTTCCACGACCGAGTCCACCAAGGACTTCCGCCCCGCCGCCTGAAGTGCCATCGCGTCGCTACCCACTTTCGCCCGCAAGGAAGGATTCGCCCGGTTGCCCAGTCATCCTACAACTGGCGAGAAGTAGATGTACACACCTTGTAAATGGGTCGGGGCCGGGGCCGGGGCCGGGGTCGGGGCTGGGACTAGGGCCGGGTCTGGGCGAGGCGGGGGAGATGAAACGAGTGGGGACGGGAGCAGCACCGAAGTGCCGCCTCCGCCCCGCACCGCCTCACCCCGGCCCGCCTCACCCGGCCCGCCCCACCCCAAAGCTCAGTGCTTCAGCAGGTTCTCCAGCACCACGGCGATGCCGTCGTGCTCGTTCGACGCGGTGATTTCGTGGGCGACGGCCTTCAGTTCGTCGTGCCCGTTCGCCATGGCCACACCGTGTGCCGCCCAGCCGAACATCGGGATGTCGTTCGGCATGTCACCAAAGGCGATCGTGTCCGACGCCTTCAGCTTCAGCCGACGCGCGGCCAGGGACAGACCGGTCGCCTTGCTCAGCCCCAGCGGCAGGATCTCCACGATCCCCTCGCCGGCCATGACCACGTCCACCAGGTTCCCGACAGTCTCCCGTGCGACCTGCGCGAGAGCGTCGTCGGACAGACCCGGGTGCTGGATGTACAGCTTGGTCAGCGGCGCAGCCCACACCTCGGCGGGGTCCTCGAACGGAACGTACGGCAGCGGGCCCTCGTGCACCCGGTAGCCGGGGCCCATCAGAACCTCGCCGTCCATCCCGTCCCGGCTGGCGGCCAGTGCCAGCGGACCGATCTCCGCCTCGATCTTGGAGAGCGCCAGACCGGCTAGCTGCCGGTCCAGCGTCACCGAGGTCAGCAGCCGCCGCTCGCCCGCGTGGTAGACCTGTGCGCCCTGCCCGCACACCGCGAGTCCCTCGTACCCGAGGTCCTCGAAGATGTGCTTGGTCCAGGCGACGGACCGGCCGGTCACCACGATGTGCGCGGCGCCCGCCGCGCAGGCCGCGTCGAGAGCGTCGCGCGTGCGCTGCGAGACCGTCTGGTCGTCACGCAGCAGCGTGCCGTCGAGATCGGTCGCGATCAGCTTGTACGGGAACGGAGCGGGGGCGTCCGGACCGGCGGAGGCGGCAGTGCTCACTTGGCGATCGGCTCCAGGACCTCGCGGCCACCCAGGTAAGGACGCAGGATCTCGGGGACCCGCACCGAACCGTCCGGCAGCTGGTGGTTCTCCAGGATCGCCACGATCGTGCGCGGGACCGCGCACAGCGTGCCGTTCAGCGTGGCAAGGGGCTGGACCTTCTTGCCTTCGCGCATCCGGACCGAAAGCCTGCGCGCCTGGAAGCCGTTGCAGTTCGACGCCGAGGTCAGCTCGCGGTACTTGCCCTGCGTCGGGATCCACGCCTCGCAGTCGAACTTCCGCGATGCCGAGGACCCGAGGTCGCCGGTCGCCACGTCGATCACCTGGAACGGCAGCTCAAGGGCGGTCAGCCACTGCTTTTCCCATTCCAACAGGCGCGTGTGCTCGGCCTCCGCGTCCTCCGGGTTCACGTAGGAGAACATCTCGACCTTGTCGAACTGGTGCACCCGGAAGATGCCGCGGGTGTCCTTGCCGTACGTCCCGGCCTCGCGGCGGAAGCAGGGCGAGAAGCCCGCGTAGCGCAGCGGCAGCTTGTCCGCGTCGATGATCTCGTCCATGTGGTACGCGGCGAGGGGGACCTCGGAGGTGCCGACGAGGTAGTAGTCGTCCTTCTCCAGGTGGTACACGTTCTCCGCGGCCTGGCCGAGGAAGCCGGTGCCCTCCATGGCGCGCGGGCGGACCAGCGCGGGAGTCAGCATCGGGATGAAGCCGGCCTCGGTGGCCTGCGCGATCGCCGCGTTGACCAGGGCCAGTTCGAGGAGCGCGCCGACACCGGTCAGGTAGTAGAAGCGCGAGCCGGAGACCTTCGCGCCGCGCTCGACGTCGATGGCGCCCAGCGCTTCGCCGATCTCCAGGTGGTCCTTGGGCTCGAAGCCCTCGGCGGCGAAGTCGCGGATCGTGCCGTGCGTCTCCAGGAGGACGAAGTCCTCCTCGCCGCCCACCGGAACGTCCTCGTGGACGATGTTGCCGAGCTGGAGCAGGAGGCGCTGTGCCTCCTCGGCCGCCTCGTTCTGCTCCGCGTCAGCGGCCTTCACGGCGGCCGAGAGCTCGCCGGTGCGCTTCAGCAGCTCGGCCTTCTCGTCGCCGGTGGCTTTGGGAATCAGCTTGCCGAGCGTCTTCTGCTCGTTGCGGAGCTCGTCGAAGCGGACGGCGGACGACCTGCGCCGTTCGTCGGCGGAGAGCAGGGCGTCGACGAGCGCGACGTCCTCTCCACGGGCGCGCTGGGAGGCGCGAACACGGTCGGGGTCCTCACGGAGCAGGCGAAGGTCAATCACCCCACCAGGCTACCGGTGCCTGCCTGCGCCCCTCACCCTGATATTGCCGTGCACTATTCCCGTAGTGCGGCATTTGACTGTATTGCCCGGAATGGGGATTCAGTGAGACCGTGGTGCGGAATCGGGCATCACAACCCTTTTCCCTTGCGTGGAGGGGGAGTTGGGTTGCACCTTGTCCACAGGTGATCGAGACTCCGTTGAGTTATCCACAGGGTGTGCGAAAGATCTGTGGATGCAGGAACGGATCGTTCCGAAAGGGGCATCCGGGGCGATGGATTCCCTCGTTAAACGCTCCCCACACACTCATTCGAGTGGGAATTACTCCCCCTAAAGAGTTGATCAAGTTAATTAGGGTGACACGGCCGGACCTGTCGACCTGTGGAGGGAAGGGTGGCGACTGGGGCAATTTGTCGACCATGTCGCGTTACGTTGTCGACTTGTCCCCAGGGAGTGGCCGCACCCTGTGGATAACTTCGAAGTTGTCCTCAGACCGGCCGACCCTGGCTCTCAAGTCGGCCCTGCCCGGCGCTCAGGCCCGCCCGTCCTGGCAGCGCGCCAGCCAGTCCGATGCCTCCGTGAATTCCCGGTCCGACGTTCCGTGCCGCTGTTCGGCCACGTCCTCCACCGCCACCCCGGCCCTCGGATACGACCCCAGGAAACGCACCTTCGGCGCGATCCGCTTCAGCCCCATCAGCGCCTCACCCACCCGACGGTCCGCGATGTGCCCCTCCGCGTCCACCGCGAAGCAGTAGTTCCCGATCCCCGCTCCCGTCGGCCGCGACTGGATCAGCATGAGGTTCACGCCTCGTACCGCGAACTCCTGGAGCAGTTCGAGCAGTGCACCCGGGCGGTCGGGGCCCAGCCAGATCACCACTGATGTCTTGTCCGCCCCCGTCGGCGCCGCCGGCCGCGCGGGGCGGCCCACCAGCACGAAGCGCGTCTGCGCGTTCACCGCGTCGTGGATGTCGGTGACCAGCGGCTCCAGTCCGTACGTCGCCGCCGCGAACTCCCCCGCGAAAGCGGCGTCGTAACGCCCCTCCTGCACCAGCCGGGCCCCGTCCGCGTTCGAGGCGGACGACTCCCACATCACGTCCGGCAGATTCGCCTTGATCCAGTTGCGGACCTGCGGCTGGGCGGCCGGGTGGGCGGTCACCGTCTTGATGTCGGTGAGCTTCGTGCCCGGCCGCACCAGCAGCGCGAAGCGGATCGACAGCAGTACTTCGCGGTAGATCATCAGCGGCTCGCCCGAGGTCAGCGCGTCGAGGGTGGCGGTGATGCCACCCTCCACGGAGTTCTCGATCGGTACGAGTGCGGCTGCCGCCTCTCCGTTGCGTACGGCGTCCAGTGCGGCCGGCACCGACACCATCGGGGCGAGCTCACGGGTTGCGGCCTCGGGGAGCGTACGGAGGGCGACCTCGGTGAAGGTGCCCTCGGGGCCAAGGTAGGCGTAGCGCGTCGCTGACATGCGGTCACCCTAATGGGCCGTACGGGACACGGCCCAGCCGTCTCACGGCCACCACCGGCCCCTGCGTGCCCCCGAGCCACGACCCGCCGCCCCGGGATGCCTCGCCCCCGGAGCCACCGGCCCTCGCCCGGAGCCACCGGCCCTCCCCCCCCGGGGGGGGGTGCCCCTATGACTTTGGTCAAGGGGTTGGGGCGGGTTGGGGGTCGTAGAAGGTGCCGTCGCGGAGCATGGCGAACAGGACGTCGGCCC
>NZ_JBSGZD010000048.1:0-38581 GCF_053610825.1 Streptomyces sp. NPDC054863
ACCGGGAGATGGCCCATCAGGGGCTGCCCGGCGTCCTCGGAGCGCACGGCCGCGCCCAGTTCGTCCGCGCTGAAGAAGGTGCCGTCCAGCAGGACGCAGGACGCCGACGCCAGCAGGTCGTCGAAGCCGTCCGGCCAGGCGGCCAGGCAGGGGGCGTAGACCAGTGCCCCGCCGGTCGCCGGGTCCTCGATGCGGTAGGCGCTCACCCAGGGGGCGTCCGGGGCCGGGCCGCCGACGTATTTGGGGACCTTGGCACTGACGCGGTGGGTGGTGACGGTGAGTCCGCCGGTCAGTTCGAACCCGCCGGGGACGGTGCTGTCGCGCCAGTCCCACGGCGCGTAGCGGTCCAGCAGGCCGCGCAGCGGCAGGTCCGCGGTGAGGGCCTCGCGCACCGGGGGCGCGGCGTGCACGGTCAGGTCCGCGCCGCCCCGCAGGACGGTCAGCCCCAGGGCGTGGTCGACCTCGGCGTCGGTGAGCAGCACACCGCATACGGGGGTGTCGCGCGGGCCGGGGCCCGCCGCCAGGGCGGGTGCGGCGAGGAGCTGGGTGCGGATGTCGGGCGAGGCGTTGAGCAGCCACCAGTCGCGTCCGTTGCCGCTGACGGCGACGGACTCCTGGGTACGGGCGGGCAGTTCACCGCGCAGGCAGCGGGCGCACAGTGCGCAGGCGCAGTTCCACTGCGGGAAGCCGCCGCCCGCCGCGGTGCCCAGGAGGATCGCTCTCACGGCGCCACCGGCTGCCGCGGCACGAACGCGGGCGGCGCGCCCTCGGTGACCTCCGCCAGGGCCGCGTCGGCCAGTTTCCGGTGCGGGGAGAGGCCGCAGGCCGGGTCCGTGGCCGCGGCGTCGCCGGTGAGCTGGAACGCCTGGCAGCGGCAGCCGCCGTGGTCGGTGTGGCGCTCGGGGCAGCTGCGGCACGGGTCGCGCATCCAGCCGGTGCCGCGGTAGGCGTTGAAGGCCCTGGATTCGTACCAGATCTCCGACAGCGGGCGGCGCAGCACGTTCTCCACCGGGAGGGTGGTGATGACGGACGCCGCGGGGCACGGCAGCACGTCGCCCGCGGGGGTGACGGTGAGCTGGATGTTGCCCCAGCCGTCCATGCACGGTTTGGGCCGGTCGCCGTAGTAGTCGGCCGCCACGTAGATCAGGTCGGGGCCGCCCGCGTGCTTCGTGCGGGCGCGGCGCACGGCCAGGTCGGCGGCGGCGAGCTGGCCTGCGGTGGGCATCAGTGCGGCGCGGTTGCGCAGCCCCCAGCCGTAGTACTGGGTGTTGGCCAGCTCGATCCGGTCGGCGCCGATGTCGACGGCGAGGTCCACGATCCGCTCGATGCGGTCGATGTTCCCGCGGTGCAGTACGACGTTGGCGGTGAGCGGGAGCCCGGTGGCGGTGACCGCTTCCGCGGCCCTGAGCTTGGCCGCGTGCACCCGGGCTCCTGCGACCTGGTCGCCGAGGCGTGCGTCGGCGTCCTGGAGGGAGAGCTGGACGTGGTCGACGCCCCGGCCGGCCAGGTCCCTGGCGCGCTCGGGGGTCAGGCCGACGCCGCTGGTGACCAGGTTGACGTAGGCGCCGAGCTGCCGGGCATGGCCGACGAGGTCGGGCAGGTCCTGACGGGCCAGCGGCTCGCCGCCGGAGAAGTGCATCTGTACGACGCCCAGCTCACGGGCCTGGGTGAGGATGTCCGTCCACTGCTCGCGGGTCAGTTCCTCGGAGCGGCGGACGAGTTCGAGGGGGTTGGAGCAGTACGGGCAGTGCAGCGGGCAGCGGTGGGTCAGCTCGATCAGCATGCCCATCGGGGCGCGGACGGTCTCCTCAGCCATCGAGGTCCACCACCCGGCGCTCCGCGAGCCGCAGGAGCAGCGCGCCGACGTCCTCGGCGCTGACGCCCTCGTAGTCCTCGGCGAGCCGCTCCACGATGCGGCCGACGTCGCGGGTGCCGTCGCAGTGGGTGAGTACCGCGGCCGCGGTGTCGTTGAGGACGACGACGCGTTCGGGCAGCAGGGCCAGTTCGCCGCGGGCGGGATCGCTGGTCAGCCGGACGCCGGCCCGCAGGCGCGGCACGGTGGGTTCGGGCAGGAGGGTCATGACCGCGGTGCTCCGTTTCCCGTGTGGTAGTCGAGCGAGTCCAGGACGGCACTCAGCACGCTGCACTTGAAGGCCAGCGCCCGTACGCAGGCTTCCTGCTGTTCCCGGGTGACGGCGTGCCGGGCCACCAGGTCGAGCAGCGAGCGGCCCTCGGGGCCGACCACCTCGATGCGCGCGGTGAAGTACGCGAAGCCCTCCTCCGCGATCCACGGGTGGTGCTCCCTGAGCCGGCCCAGCCGGTGGGCGAGCAGGCCCGGGGAGAACAGTTCGGTCAGTCCCGACGCGGCTGCCTCCAGCCAGGGGCGGCGGCGCGCGAAGTCCGTGTAGGCGTCCACGGCGAAGCGCACGCCCGGAAGGACGAGGCTCTCGTCGAGCACCTCGTCCCTCCGGAGCCCGACCGCCTCGGCCAGCCGCAGCCATTTCTCCGCCCCGCCCGAGGTGGCGTCCGTGCCATCGTGGTAGACGATCCGGGACAGCCACTGCCGCCGTACGCCGGGCACGGGGCAGTTGGCCACGATCGCGGCGTCCTTCTGCGGCAGGCACCGCTGGTAGTACCAGCGGTTGGCCGCCCACAGGCGCAGCTCCCCCTCGTCGAGCAGCCCTTCGTGCATCCGCCGGTGGAACGGGTGCCGGTCCCAGTAGGACGGCTCCAGCGCGTACAGCGCCTGCTTGAAATCGGCCTCGCTCCAGGGGGCGTCGACCTCGTGCGTCACGGGCATCGGTATGCCTGCGTCCTTCCCGGGGCGTCGTGTGTCAGTCGCGGGTGAAGTAGGCGGTGACTTCCATGCCGATGTCGAAGGAAACGAAATCGGGACAGCTCCAGGCCTTCTTGGCGCCGAGTTCCTTTTCAGTGGTTCGCATGCCCTGCTCCTTTTCTCAGAACGGCTTTTTCCGAATGAGCGAAAGCGATACTAACGAGGCCCGGGAAGGGACGGCAATGTTCACCCTGGTGTTCAGCTCAAGGATTTGTCTTCACGCACGGGAATGTGAACATCCTTGGTGCAGGGTGCAGTTGGCCGGTTGCCCGGTACAACCGGCGGCGACCTTCTGCTCTGATACGCTGCCGCGCGGATGGTGCAGTCGAGGAGAGGTGGCCGTGGTGATCGCGGGTGACGACGACATCTCCGGGTGATACCCGGATGTCGACTGCCGCTGATGTGCGCCGAGTGCGCGCAGTCATGTGGCGGTGCCCCCGTGCGCTCTGACCACCACTCCCTCCGGGTGTGCTCCGGCACGCCCGCATCCTCATCTGCGAGGCCGCGTACATGTCCGACGCCAGCATCGTCTGCTCGAACCTCTCCTTCTCCTGGCCCGACGGCACCCCGGTGTTCCAGGACCTGTCCTGGACCGTGGGCGACGGCCACACCGGTCTGGTCGCGCCGAACGGCGCGGGCAAGTCCACCCTGCTCAAGCTGATCGCGGGTGAACTGACCCCCCACCGCGGGTCCGTGAGCGTCAAGGGCCTGCTCGGCTACCTGCCCCAGAGCCTGCCGCTGACCGGCGACCTGAGCGTGGCCGAGGTGCTCGGCATCGCCCCGGTCGTCGCGGCCCTGGACGCCATCACGGCGGGGGACGTGAGCGAGGAGCACTTCGCCACGGTCGGCGACGACTGGGACATCGAGGAACGCAGCCGGGTCCAGCTCGACCGCCTGGGGCTCGGCGACATCCCGCTGACCCGGCGGCTGCACTCCCTGAGCGGCGGCCAGGTCGTCTCCCTCGGTCTGGCGACCCAGCTGATCAGGCAGCCCGACGTGCTGCTGCTCGACGAACCGACCAACAACCTCGACCTGGACGCCCGCCACAGGCTCTACCAGGTGCTGGAGAACTGGAGCGGCTGTCTGCTCGTGGTCAGCCACGACCGGGCGCTGCTCGACCGGATGGACGCCATCGCCGAACTCGACTCGGGCGACATGCGGTTGTACGGCGGCAACTACAGCGACTACGAAGAGGCCGTGGCCGCCGAGCAGGAGACCGCCGAGAAGAACATCCGCACCGCCGAGCAGCAGGTCAAGCGGGAGAAGCGGGAGATGCAGCAGGCTCGGGAGCGGGCCGCGCGGCGGGCCGGTGTCGGCGCCAGGGCCGCCGCGAAGGGCAGCATCTCCAAGATGGCCGCGGGCACGCTGAAGCGGCGCGCCCAGGAGTCGGCGGCCAAGTCGAACGACACGCACGGCCAGCGCCTCGCCGACGCCAGGTCCCGGCTGGACGAGGCGAGCCGGACGCTGCGCGACGACCGCAGGATCGCACTGGAGCTGCCCGACACCCATGTGCCGTCCGGACGCACCGTCTTCCTCGGCGAGGGGATCCAGGTCCGTTACGGGGATCGGAAGCTGTTCGCGGGCGAGGGGGTCGACCTTGAGGTGCGGGGGCCGGAGCGGATCGCGCTGACCGGCCGCAACGGCGTCGGCAAGTCCACCCTGCTGCGGGTCATCAGCGGTGAACTCGCCGCGCACAGCGGTGAGTTCAGGCGGGCCCAGGGGCGCATCGCCTATCTCTCCCAGCGGCTGGACACGCTGCCGCTGGACCTCACGGTCGCGCAGTGCATGGCGCGGTACGCGCCGCACAGGACCGAGGCGGAGCGGCTGACCCTGCTGGCCCGCTTCCTCTTCCGGGGTGCGGCGGCGCACCTGCCGGTCGGGGCCCTGTCGGGGGGTGAGCGGCTGCGCGCCACCCTGGCCTGTGTGCTGGGCGCCGAACCGGCGCCGCAGTTGCTGCTGCTCGACGAGCCGACCAACAACCTCGACCTCGACAGCGTCGAGCAGCTGGAGGGGGCCCTCAACTCCTACGAGGGCGCGTTCATCGTGGTCAGCCACGACGAGCGGTTCGTCAAGGAGATCGGGGTGACCCGCTGGCTGCGGCTGTCCGAAGGCCGCCTTCAGGAGACGGGAGCGCCCGGCGATGAGTGACGCTGCCCCGCACCCGGCAGGCGGGCACGACATCCTCTCCTCCGACCAGCGCTCGGCGCACCTCCTCGCCGAGAACCTGCACTGCGTGCTGGGTGACCGGGTGGTGCTGCACGACGTGTCGCTCACGGTCGCCAGGGGCGAACGGGTGGGTCTGATCGGTGAGAACGGGCGGGGGAAGTCCACCCTGCTGCGCGTCCTCGCCGGCGCACTCGTGCCGCAGCGCGGCGAGGTGGTGCGCGCGGTGGCGGGCCGGGTGGGATTCCTGCCGCAGCGGCCCGACTTCCCGGCCGGTTCCACCATCGAGGACGTGCTGGCCAGGGCGACGGCCGTGATCGGGGAGCTGTCCGCGCGGATGCGCGCCGCGGAGGAGCGGATGTCGTCCGGCGAGGGCCCTCTCGACGCGGTGCTGAAGGAGTACGGCCGTCTCCAGGAGGAGTTCGACCGGCGCGGCGGCTGGGAGCTGGGCGCCCGCATCGGCGAGGTGCTGAACGTCTTCGCCCTGGAGCGTCTCGACCGGTCCCGGCACACCGACACCCTCTCGGGGGGCGAGCGGGCCCGCCTCGCGCTGGCCGCGCTGGTCCTCGACGAACCGGCCGCCCTGCTGCTCGACGAGCCGACCAACCACCTCGACGACCGGGCGGTGGACTGGCTCGTCCAGTGGCTCGCCGCGTACGGGGGGCCGTGTCTGATCGCCTCGCACGACCGGGCGCTGCTGGAGGCGGCCGTCACCGCCGTCGTCGACCTGGACGGCCCCCGCGGCGCCGTCGTGCGCTACGGCGGCGGCTACCGGGACTACCTCGCCGAACAGGCCGCGGCCCGGGAGCGCTGGTGGCAGCGGTACCGGGAGTGGGACAAGGAGCTGGCCGGGGCGAGGCTCCAGGTGCAGAAGGCCCGGCGCAGGGGGCATGTCTTCAGCGGCCGGGCCGACAACGACAAGCTGTCCTACGACGCGGCCGGGAGCGGCGCCGAGCGGGCCGTCGCCCGTACGGGCCGTGCCGCCCAGCTGCATCTGCGGCGGCTGCTCGACGAGGAGGTGCCGCGTCCGCCGGAGCCCCTCGACTTCGCGCCCCCGCAGTCGGCCGACCCGGCCGACGAGGTCGTGGCGATGGCCGACGGGGTGCTGTTGCGGGCCACCGGCCTCGCCGTCGGGCAGGTGCTGCACGGGGCGGACCTGGTGCTGGCCGCCGGCAGCCGGTACGTGATCAGTGCCCCGAACGGTGCGGGCAAGTCGACGCTGCTGTCCGTACTGGTGGGTGAGCGGGAGCCGGACTCCGGGACGGTGGAGCGCGCACCGGGGCTGCGCATCGGGCATCTGCCGCAGGACAGCGACTTCGGGGCGGAGCGGCGCGGACTCCTCGACGCGTTCGCCGCGCGCCGCTCGGCCCATGTCGAGGACGCGGCGGCCGAGTTGACCAGGTTCGGTCTGTTCGGCCCCGAGGACTTCGCCACTCCGGCGAACCGGCTGTCGGTGGGCCAGTGGCGGCGTCTCGAACTGGCGCTGCTCTTCGCCCGCCGGCCGCATCTGCTGCTGCTCGACGAGCCCACCAACCATCTCAGTCTGCTGCTGGTCGAGCAGTTGCTGGCGGCGGTGGAGCGCTTCGGGGGTCCTGTCGTGCTGGTCACCCACGACCGGGCGCTGCGCGAGGCCCACCGCGACGACCTCGTGGAGCTGTCCGGCGGGCGGCTGGTCCGGCCGGCCTGAGTCCGGTACGGCCTTGAGGGGGCGGGAAACCCCGCCCCCTCCGGCCCGCGGGCGCCGCTCAGCGGATGTAGCGCCCGTCCAGGTACTTCTTGGCGAGGCCCAGGTAGCGGGTGTCCTCGGAGTCGCGGATCAGCTCGAAGAAGAGCATCTCCCGCGTGATCAGGTGCACCCCGAGCTGCTGCAGCCGGGCCAGGCCCAGCTCGTGGTCGGACCTGTTGCGGGCGGAGACGGTGTCGGCGAGCACGAACACCGTCTTGCCCTGCTCCAGCAGGCTGAGCGCCGACTGGAGGACGACGACGTGGGTCTCCGCGCCCGCCAGTACGTACTGGTCCCGGCCGGTCGCCGCCACGTGGTCCGCGACGGACGGCTCGCGCAGGAAGTCGAAGTGCTGCTTCTCCAGCCGGGGCGCGCCCTTGGCCGCCTCGTCGAGCGACAGGGAGGGCCCGCCCAGCTTCTTGTGCTCGGTCAGCAGCAGCGGCACGTCGAAGTCCCGTGCCACCTCGGCCACCCAGCAGGTGTTGTGCAGCAGTTGCGTGCCCTCCAGCAGCAGCGGGATCAGCTCCAACTGCATGTCGAAGAGGACGACCGCCGCCTTGTCCTTGCTTACCAGCATCTTCCGCAACCAATCCGTTTCCGTGGGGAGTTGAGTCCTGTGCGCAGTCGAGCGTCCGGATTTCCGTACGTCCGCGTGTCCGTACGTCCGCGTGTCCGTACGTCCGGGTGTCCGTACGTCCGGGTGTCCGTGGCCCCCGGGTCAGGCCCGTTCGGCCCAGAACTCCGTCAGCGTGTCGTTGAAGTCCCGCCCCGCGGTGAGCGGCACGTAGTGTCCGTGCTCCTGGAACTCGCGCACCCGCGCCCCGGGGATCCTGGAGTACTGGGCGACCGCTTCGGCGTCGAGCACGCAGTCCCCGACCCCGCGGACCACCAGGCAGTCCGCGGTGATGTCCGGGAGCCGGTCGACGACGTCGAAGGCCGTCAGGGCCGTGTAGTAGCAGCGCAGGATGTCCATGGAGGACTGCGCGCCGAACTTCTCGGCCAGGTTGCCGCCCCCTCCGAACACCGCTTCCAGCAGGCCCCCGTGGAGGCGCAGTTCCTCGCGCAGGTCGAGGGTGCGCTCGAAGGCGTCCTCGCCGTAGCGGGGTGCGCAGCTGATGAGGGTCAGCGAGCCGACGCGCTCCGGGTGCCGCAGGGCGGTGAGCGTCGAGACGCAGCCGCCCAGCGACCAGCCGACCAGGTCGGCCGGGCCGTCGACGGTGTCCCGCAGGAAGTTGGCCACCTCGTCGGCGAGCGCCTCGAAGGAGAAGCGCTCCTCGTCGAAGGGGACGTCCTTGTGCCCCGGGTACTCGGGTACGTAGACCTTGCGGCCCTGCCGGAGCAGCGCCGGGATCTGCTGGTTCCACGCCCGCCGGTCGCAGTTGAGCGGGGGCAGCAGCAGGGTGGGCCGCCCCTCGTCCCCGTACGCGGACCACCGGGTCTGCGGGAGGACGTGGCGCGCCGGGCGTGGTGTGCCGGGCGCGGCGGCGGGCGCCGTGGGCGCCGCCTCCTCCTTCGGTGCGGCCGGCCGGCCGCCGACGGCGGCGGCGAGGTCGGCCACCGTCTCGTGGCGGAAGAGGTCGTGCGCCTTGATGGGGCTGCCGGCCTTCTGGTAGGGGCTCAGCAGCTGGATGGCCGAGAGCGAGTCCAGACCCAGCGAGACGATCTTGGTGTGGGGCGCCACCCGGTCCCTTTCGCCGTCGAAGCCCAGCAGGGCCGACAGTTGGGCACAGAGTTGCTCGACGAGAGCGTCGTCCACCACGGGTTCCGGTTCGGGCTGCGGTTCGGGCTGCGACCGCGGTTCCGGGGCCGCCTGGGACCGCTGCGGGGCCGGTGTCCCGGTGGGGGCTTCGTCGATCACCCAGTGCCGCCTCTTCTCGAAGGGGTAGGCGGGCAGCGCGATCGGGGCCAGGTCGGCGGGTGCGTCGAGCCGCCGGCCCAGCGCGCGGGCGTCCTGGTCCCGCCACAGGACGACCAGCTCGCGCAGGGCGTCGTCGAGACGGTCGATGTCCGCGCTGCGGGGCACCGGGCCGCTCTCCCCGTCCGGCGCCGACTCCGGCCCCGACTCGCCCAGGGCGGTGAGGAGTTCGTCCCGGGTGCGGGCCACGACGACCTGCTCGTGGGTACGGCGGGAACGGCGCAGCAGGAGTTGGGAGAGGTCCCAGAGCCGGTCCTCCGGCAGCTCCGCGGCGAGCGCCCGGCAGCGTGCGGCCAGCGTCGTGAGGCTGCTCCGCGACTCGGCCGACAGGCAGAAGGGCAGCGCCCGCCCCGGGCGGCGGTCCACCGCGTCCCGGGCCGCCGGTGCGTCCGGCAGCCTGCGCAGGACCACGTGGCCGTTGGAGCCGGTGAACCCGAAGGCGCTGATGGCGCACAGCGGCTTGTCCTGCGGCCACGGCAGGGGTTCCTGGCTGACCCGGAACGGCTCGACGTCGAGGTAGGAGTCCGCCTTCCCGGTGGCGGCGACCGGGGGGATCGTCGCGTGCCGGAAGGCGAGCAGCGCCTTGATGACGCTCGCCAGGCCCGAGGCGACCAGGGTGTGTCCGATGAGCGGCTTCACGGCGCCGAGGTGGCAGCCCTCTGCGCCGACCCGGCGGAAGGCGGCCCGCAGGCCCTCCAGTTCGATGGGGTCGCCCAGCGGCGTCCCGGTGCCGTGCGTCTCCAGGTAGGCGATCTCCGAGGCGTCGATGCCCTCGCGCTCGTACAGCCCGGAGATCAGCCTGGCCTGTGCCTGGGAACTGGGTGCCATCAGGCCGTTGGTGGTGCCGTTGTGGTTGGTGCCGGTCGCCTCGATCGCCCCGAGGATCCGCAGTCCCCTGGAGCGGGCCTCGTCGTAGCGCATGAGGACGAGCGAGGCGGCGCCCTCGGCGGGTACGAATCCGTCGGCGGCGTCGGTGAAGGGCAGTGACGTGCCCTCGGGGGAGCTCATCCGCGAACGCTGTGCGAAGCGCAGCACCTCCGGGGTGCTGAACACCGACACGGCGCCGACGATCGCGCTGCGGCACTGGCCGGCCCGGATGTTGAGCACCGCCTCGTGCAGCGCGGCGAGCGACGAGGAGCAGGCACCGTCCAGGGTGACCGACGGGCCGTTGACGTCGTAGAAGTAGGAGATGCGGCCCGACAGCGTCGAGGGCGCGTTGCCCAGGAAGCTGTGGGTGCTGTAGACGACGTCGCCGCGCTGCGCCACCAGGGAGCGGTAGTCGCCCGGCAGCCCTGCGGCGAACACGCCGCAGTCCAGGTCGTGCAGGTCGGCGGCGCTCAGATGGCTGTCGTCGACGGCGTGCTGCACCGTCTGCAGCAGGATCCGCTGCTGCGGGTCCATGCACGGCGCCTCGTTCGGCGAGATGCGGAAGAACCGCGCGTCGAACTCCTGGTGTCCTTCCAGGAAGCCGCCGACGAAGTCGGCGCCGTCCTCCTCCCCCGCCCAGCGCCCGGTGGTGCCCACCGCGCTGCGGCCGAGCCGCAGGCGTTCCCAGTACTCCTCCAGGCCGTCGCTGCCGGCGAACCGGCAGGCCATGCCGACCACGACGGGGGTGTCGTCCTCAAGCAGCTCGTCCATGCCCATTCTCGATTCCCTGGCGCGCCGTTGCCTTGCCGATTTCGGTCACTCGAACCAGAACCGGTTCTGTTCGAACGCGTAGCCCGGCAGATGAAGCCGGCCGAACCGCCCGTCGTCGAACATCGTTCTCCATGCGAATTCCTTCCCCTCCAGATAGCTGTCCCGTAGCTCCTCCAGCGCCGCGCGGTGACCGGGTCCTGCCGCGTCCGGCAGCGTCACCGGGTGCGTGGTCAGCTTCTGCGGCCGGCACTTGGCCACCTCGTCGGGCCTGGCCTGCGCGAGGCACCGGACCAGCTCCGAGGTGCTGGAGACGATCCAGGCCATGCGGTACTCGAAGTGGTCTCGGCCGGCCGTCAGGGTGTGGGCGATGTCCCCGAGGTCCGCGTGGACCGCCTCGGGGCCGCCCAGCCACTCCAGCAGGCCGTCCCTCATCCGCGTGAGCGAGGCACGGGAGCGGGCGCTGAGCGTGACGGGCCAGTACGGCCGCGAGGTGCGCGCGGCCGGTGGCGGGGCGGGTGCCTCGGAGAGGACCGCGTGCGCGTTGGAACCGCCGAACCCGAAGGAGCTGACGCCGGCCACCAGCGGGGCGCCCCGCTCCCACCCCTCGTTCTCCAGCAGCAGCCGGAAGGGCGAACCGTCGAGCTCGACGAGCGGGTTGCGCTCCTTGAAGTTGATGTTCGCCGGGAGCCGGCGGTGGCGCAGGCACAGCAGCAGCTTCAGCAGCCCCGCCATCCCGGCGGCCGGCTCCAGGTGGCCCACGTTGCTCTTCACCGCGCCCAGCGTGATGCTGCCCACCTCGCGGTGGGGTGCCAGCCGCTCGAACGCGGTCCGCAGTGCGCCGATCTCGATGGGGTCGCCCAGGTTCGTACCGGTGCCGTGGGCCTCGATGTGGGAGACCCGGGCGGCAAGTTCCGGTGTGTAGGCCCGGGTCAGCAGGGCGGCCTGGGCCTCGGGGTTGGGGGCGGTCAGCGAGTTCGAGCGGCCGTCGTGGTTCTCGGCCACCGATTCGATCACCGCGAGCACGGCGTCGCCGTCCCGCCGGGCGTCGGCGAGCCGCTTGACCGCCACGCAGCCGACGCCCTCCGCCCGTACGTAACCGTTGGCGTCCTTGTCGAAGGTGGCGCAGCGGAAGTCCGGGGAGAGCACCCCGAGTTTGCTCGCCGCGTCGGTGGCGGCCGGGTCGACGAGGACGCTCACGGCGCCGACGAGCGCCACGTCGCACTCCCCCGCCGCGAGCGAGAGCACGCCCCGGTTCAGCGCCACCAGGGCGCTGGAGCAGGCGGTGTCGAGCGTCTGGCTCGGGCCGGTGAAGTCGAGCAGGTGGGACACCCGGTTGGCGAGCATGGCGTGCGCGTTGCCCGTCACGCTGTAGGGGTGGTCCCGGTCCTCGCTGCCGCGCAGCGCCGTCTGGTACTCGCTGAACTGCACCCCGGCGAAGACGCCCACCTCCCGCAGCGTTCCGGGCGCGTAACCGGCGTCGAGCAGGGCGTTGTAGGCGCTCTGCAGGAAGAGCCGGTGCTGCGGGTCCATGAGCTTCGCCTCACGGGCGGAGAGCCCGAAGAACGAGTGGTCGAACGCGTCGAACCCGTCGATGGTGCCCGCGAAGTACTGCTTGTCGCCGCCCTTCCAGCGGTCGACCGGGCGGATGGCGCTGCCGTTCTCGACGAGCAGCTGCCAGAAGTCCGCCAGGTCGGCGCCGCCGGGCATGATGCCGCTCATCCCGACCACGGCGTACCGGCCGCGGCCGGTGCCGGGCTCCTCCGCGGCGGGCGGCGCAGGCTGTGGCTGTGGCAGTGACTGCGACTGCGACTGTCCCGCTCCGGCGGACAGGGGCCGCGGTGGCACGGCGGAGGCCGGGGGCCGCGGTGGCACGGCGGCCGGCTGCCCCCCGTCCGCGCCCGGTGCGCCCGGTGCGCCCGCTGCGCCCGGTGCGTCCGCGTCCGCCGCGCCCTGGTCGTGCAGATAGGCGCTCAGCGAGGTGATGCTGCTGTACTTGAACAGGGCGTTGGGCGGTGTCTCCACACCGAAGCGGGGGCCCAGTTCGCGGGCCAGGTGCTGGAGCATGACCGAGTCGTAGCCGAGGTCGCCCCACCTCCTGTCGAAGGCGACGTCCTCCTGCCGCAGACCGGTCTGGGCGCACACCAGCTCCAGGAGCCGTCCGCCGATGTCCTCCAGCGTCGCGCCGGGGCCGGCGGCCGGACTCCGGGTGGCGGGCGCGGCGCCGGGCAGCAGCCTTCGGCGCATCCTCACCACGTCACCGACGCAGGGGACGACCTGGTGGCAGGTCTGCGGCAGGCCGTCGATCAGGTCGGCGAACAGCTCCGCGCCACGCCGCGAGGAGAGCGGCTCCATCCCGAACTGGCCGCGCAGGAATCCGGCGAGCGCCTGGTACTGCTCGCGCCGCTCGTCCTCGGCGTCCAGCCACAGCGGCCAGTTGACCGACAGGCTGAGGCCGCTGCGTTCGCCGTCCGCCACGCGCCGGGCGCGCTCGGCGGCGAACTCGTCGAGGAAGCGGTTGGCGGCGATGTAGTCGCTCTGCCCGGTGTTGCCCATGACGCTGGAGATGGAGGAGAAGACGCAGAAGAAGTCCAGGGGCAGCCGGGCGGTGCACCGGTCCAGGTTCAGCGTGCCCCGCACCTTCGGGGCGAGCACCGCGTCCGCGTCCCCGACCGACTTGTTCTGCACCAGGGCGTCCTTGACGACGCCCGCGCAGTGGATGACTCCGTCGAGGCCGCCGAAGCGTGCGCGGACCGAATCGATCAGTTCCCGGGTCCGGTCCTCGGACGCGATGTCCGCCTGCTCGTAGTGCAGGCCGGGCGACGCGGCGATCCACTGCCGCTGTTCGGCGTCCGGCGCGGAGCGGCCGACGGCGATCACCGTGGCGCCGTACCGCTCGGTGAGGAGCCCGGCGACGGCCCGGCCGACCTTGCCGAGGCCGCCCGTGAGGAGGTACCTCCCCGCGGTGCGCAGCCGGACGCCTTCGCCGCGTTCGGTCTCCGCCAGCTCGCGCACCTGGCGGGTGCCGTCGTCCGACCACCTGACCTCGGTGAGCGGCCGGCGGGCTGCGCCCAGTTCGGCCAGCAGGGGGCCCCAGCCGTCGGCGAACACGTCGCCGCCGCGGCGCACCTGGACGGTGCGGACGTGCGGGTTCTCCTCGGCCAGACCGTGCAGGAATCCGGCGCCCGAGTGTGCCGGGGCAGGGTCGTTCTCGCGGGTCACGCCGAGGACCGTGGAGGGGGTGCGGCTGCTCTGGAGGGCCTTGGCGAAGGACAGGTGCGACGCCACCGTCCCCTCGCGCCTGAGGTCCACCCAGTACAGGTGGTCCAGGCCCACCTCACCGGTGAGGTGCTCCACGGCGCGCCGGGCGGCGGTGTCGTCGCCGTCGGGCAGTTCGATCCGGTCCGCCGCCACCGTCGGCGCGTCCCCGGGGCACACCAGGATCAGCCGGGTGCCCTGCGGCGGCCGGGGGACAAGGTGCTCCTGGCCGCGGTCGGTGAGGACCAGGACGTACGGCACGACGGGCGCCGGGCCTTGGGCCGGGTGCGTCCGCCACACCGGGGTGAGCAGCAGTTCGGCAGGGCCGGACGGCTCGGCCGGACCGCCGGGGGCCGGTGCGGTGCGGGCCGCGCGGGCGGGGGGCCGGTGCGCGTGGTCGAGCGTGTCGGCCACGTACCGCTCGGCGGCGAACGGGTAGAGCGGGGCGTCCACGAGCATCCGGACCGGGAACAGCCCGGCGAAGTCGGGGGTGTCGCCGTCGAGGTACGCCGACGCCGCCCCGGCCCAGGGGTCACCGGCGGGCGGGGCCGCCTGGGCCGCCAGGGCCGCCGGTGCTGTCGGTGCGGTCGGGGAGGTGCTGTCCGCGCGGAGCTGGGCGGCCAACTGCTCCACGTTCTGCGCCCAGTAGCCGCGCCGGACCCGGAAGTGCTGCCGGGCGCAGCACAGGGTGTAGCTCAGCCCGTACAGGTACGACGCCGTGTCGGGCGCGTTGCGCAGTGCGTCGAGGAGCTGGTCCGCGCGCCGTCGCACGGCTGCCTCGTCCCGCCCGGAGAGCGGGATGAAGCAGCGCGCGAACCCGGGTGCGGGGCGGTCCTGGCGCGGGGCCACGAACTCCTGGATGATCGCGTGCCCGTTGGCGCCGCCCGCGCCGAACGCGCTCAGTCCGGCGAACCGCGTGGGGCCGCTGCCCCTGGGCCACGGACGGGCCTCCTTGACCAGGGCGAAACGCGAGTCGTCGAGGTGCAGGTCGGGGTTTTCGAGTGCGCAGTGGAGGGTGGGGGCCAGGGCCCGGGCGCCGAGCTGCTTGACGACCTTGACGAGTCCGGCCATCGCCGCGGCGGACTCCAGGTGCCCGATGTTGCTCTTCACCGAGCCCAGGTAGGCGCGGCCCTGCTCGGGCCCTCCGTAGGCACCGCGCAGCGCGCGCACCTCGATCGGGTCGCCGAGCCGGGTGCCCGTGCCGTGCGCCTCGACGTAGGTGACCGCGGCCGGTTCGATGTCCGCCCTGGCCAGGGCGGAGGCGATCACGCGGTGCTGGCCGCGTTCGGACGGCACGGTGAAACCGGCCGTCCTGCCCCCGGAGTTCACCGCCGTCGCGCGGACGACGGCGTGCACCCGGTCGCCATCCCGCAGCGCGTCGGACAGCCGCTTGAGGACCACGGCGGCGGTTCCCTCGCCGGGGACGTAGCCGTCCGCCTCCACGCCGAAGGCCTGGCAGTGGCCGGTGGGGCTGAGGAACCTGCCCTCGGACAGCAGCCGGTACTTCCCCGGGTGCGTCATGAGGTTCACGCCGCCGGCCACGGCGAGCGTGCAGTCCCCGTCCCTGATCCCGCGCACGGCGAGGTGCAGGGCGGTGAGCCCGCCGGAGCACATGGTGTCCAGGGCGATGCTGGGGCCGTGCAGGTCGAAGGCGTAGGAGACCCGGTTGGCGATGGCGGCGAACGAGCTGCCGATCACCCGGTCGGGAGCGGTGAGGTCCTGGTAGTGGCCGAACATGGCGGCCACGAAGACGCCCACGTCGCCGGTCGGCCGGGCGAAGTACCCGGCGTCCTCCAGCGCGTGGTAGACGGACTGCAGGAACCGGCGCTCCTGCGGGTCCATGAACCGTGCCTCGGCGGGGGCGATGTGGAAGAAGACGGGGTCGAAGTCCAGGGCCTGGTCGAGGAATCCGCCGTGCCTGCCGTAGGAGGCGCCGGGTTCGTCGGGTGCGAAGGAGTGGTCCTCGCGCCAGTCCCAGCGGTCGCCGGGTATGACCCGTACCGCGTCGTCGCCCCTCAGCAGGGACTGCCAGAACGCCTCGGTGTCGGCGCCGCCGGGGAACTCCCCGGCCATCCCGACGATGGCGACGTCGTCGGGGCGGTAGGCGTCGTCGGAGGGCGCCTCCTCGACGGGGACCTCCTCGGGAACGGCGACCGAAGGGGGCAACTCGCTTGATACGAAAGGGGGTTGGGGCCGGGTTGCGGCCGTACGAACCTCCGGGGGCGTACGGACCTCCGGGGCCGCAGCGGGCTCCGGCACCTGCGACTGCTGCTGCGCCCCCGCCTGTTCCCCCGCCCGCTCCCCCGCGAGGAAGGACTCCAGCTCGGCGGGGAGGATCTCGACGAGGTGCGCGCCGAGCGCCGCGACCGTCGGGTACTCGAAGAGGACGGCGCGGCTCAGCCGGGACGACCCGGCGATGCCCAGACGGGTCTCGATGTCCCTGCTGACGCGGATGCTGCCGACGCTGTCGAGCCCCGCGTCCAGCAGGTTGTCGTCGTCACGCAGCTGCCGCAGACCGCTGTGCCGGACGATGAGGTCCCGCAGCCACTGCCGGGTGCGGGCGAGCAGGTCCGGGGCGGGCGCCCCGGCCCGGTCGGACGGCTGCGCCCCGGCGCCTCCCACAGCGCCCTGCGGCTCGTCGCCGTCGTCGGAGAGCTTCAACTCGCCCTCGTACAGCGCCAGTTGCCGCACGCCACCGGCGAGGGCCGACATCAGTGCGTCGCAGGCCCGCTCGGGGGACATCGCGCGCAGTCCCGACCCGTCGTCCGGCATCTGCATGCCGTCGGTCTCCCACAGGCCCCAGTTGATGCTGTACCAGTCGGACCGCTGCGCGGACAGCCGGTCGAGGAACGCGTTGGCCGCTCCGTACGCGCTCTGGCCGACGTTTCCCGTGACGCTCGTCAGCGAGCTGAAGTGCACCACCGTGGCGGGCCGGTGCGGGCCGGTCAGGGCGGCCAGGTTGAGGGCCGTGGCCACCTTCGGCCGCAGGACGTTCTCCAGCCGGTCGGGGGTCAGGTGGTACAGCAGGCAGTCGTCCAGCACTCCGGCGAGGTTGAACACCGCCTTGACGGGTCCGACCCGGTCGTGGAGGTGGCGCAGCGCGCCGTCGAGTGCCTCGAAGTCGTGGGCGGGGGCGCCGAGGTAGCTGCGTACGCCCGCTTCCTTCAGTGCCGCCTGCGTCCGTGCATCGGGGGTGCCGCGTCCCAGGACGTACACCCGGGCGCCGCGGCTGCTCAGGTACCGGCACAGGTGGCGTCCGACGCCGCCGGTGCCACCGATGACCACCACCGGGTCGCCCTCGGCGAACACCTCGCCCGCGGCCACGCGTTGCAGTGGCTGCGGCACGTGGCCGAGGCGTGCGATCCGGTCGCCTTCGGCGCGCAGCCGTGCTCCCGGGTGGCGGGTGCCGGCCGCGATCCACGTACGCAGCCGTTCCGCGGTGACGGGGTCGGACGCAAGGTCGCCGCACTCGACCGCCGTGTGGACGAGCGGGTGCTCCTGGGCGGCCGTCCTGGCCATGCCGTCGAGCAGCGAGGAGAGCACGTCCGTCATACGGGACAGCGTGACGAGGTGGACGCGGCGGCCCGACTCGCGCACGGCCTGCAGCAGGGCCAGACCGGCGCGGGCGAACCGCAGCGCCGTTGCGTATGCGGGGGTGCCGTCGGACGGGCCGTCGCCCCACGCCACCACCAGGGTGGTCGCGTGGGCGACGCGCCCGCGCAGTTCCTGCCCGATCCGCTCCGCACTCTCCGTGGCGGGGTCGGCGTACCAGCACTCGGCGCCGAGGGAACGGGCCGCCGCCGCGATGTCCTCCCGGTCGGTGACCACCACTGTGGTGCCGGGAGCGGCGCCGGTCTGCTCGCCGGACCCGTCCGGTGCGGCGAGGTGTGCGTACCGAGGTACTAGCGATTCCATGGGTCATCCCCGTCAGAGAAAAGTGAAGACGTCACAGGCCGGAAGACGGTCGCTCAGACACCCATGAATTCCTTGATGCCGCGGAACTGGGCGAGGGCCGGCGCGTCGTCGGGGAAGGGGTGGGGCACACCCAGCCGGTCCGCGACGACCATGCCGGAGACGATCGCGCCCTCGTGCCCGGTGACGCTGGTGTCGGTGCCGCAGAACCAGAGGTTGTTCACGCCCTGGATCTCGCTCAGCCGCCGCTTGTGGCGCACGTCCGCCGGACGGAGCTGGGGCAGCTTCCACTTGCGGCGGACGATGACGCTCTCGGGGTCGACGTCCTCCTGCGGGTCGAAGGTGATCAGGATGGGCGCCTCGACGTGGCGGTAGGGGTGGAGCACGTTGCAGTTGCGGGTGAGGCTGCCCATCTGCTCCTCGGCGAGGTCGAGTTGGAAGCCCTGGGGCATCCGGAACTGGCAGTAGGCGTCGCGGCCCACCTCGCTCAGCCAGCTCTCGTCCTGGTGCAGCACGCTCTCGACCGGTACGTACGCGAAGCCGCCGAGCCGCTCCCGGTAGCGGGGGTCGGAGGTGCGCAGCAGTCCCAGCGTCACGTCCGCGTGCGTGGCGAACACGACCTGGTCGAAGTGGTGCTCCTGGCCGCCGACCACCACCGTCGCGCCGGAGTCCGTCGGGACGACGGCCTCGACGGGCGTGTTCAGGTGGACGCGGTCGCCCAGCTCGCTCTCGATCCTGGCCAGGTAGCCGTGGATGCCGCCCTGCGCCTTGCGCCAGTACCCGGGGGCGAAGAAGGAGAGCAGGTTCATGCTGAACGACAGCGCGACGTACATCAGGTTGTAGTCGAGGGACGGCGCGTGACAGCCCGAGTAGATGCTCAGGATCGGGTTCATCGCCTTGTACTTGAAGCTCCGGGAGTACCCGTTCTTGTCCAGGTACTCGCCGATGCTCATGTCCTTGTACGAGGCGTCGCCCGAGGTCGGCAGCTGGTTCATCTCCTGGTGGAACCGGTCGAACTCCTCGTGCAGCTCCTCGCGCAGCTCGCCGAGGAAGTTGAGGTTGTTCCACGACTGCTGCTCACCGGGGAAGTCCACGTGCACCGAGGACGGGGCGACGTAGGTGCCGATGCCGAAGTCGGTCAGCAGCCGGAACAGGTTGGGCGAGAGCTTCTCGTTGAAGTGCTCGACGCCCATGTCCACGTGGACGGTGCCCCGGCCGGTGTCGACCGGGTGGCTGTAGGCGTGCCCGCCCAGGTACGCGCCCGCCTCGTAGAGCGTGACGTCGTGCTCCCTGGCCAGCTGCCAGGCGGCGACGGTTCCGGCTCCGCCGCCGCCGATCACGGCGATCCTGCTGCGTTCTGTTCCCACGGTCATCACTTCCTGGACTCGGGCTGCGGCGAGCGTGCGTCGCCGAGGATCTTTGCGCTCAATGTGGTCAGCACCGTGCCGGGACCGATCTCCTTGAAGGTCCGGTGTCCCGTACGGGCCAGATGGGTCACGGTCTGCCGCCACCGCACCGGCTTCACCAGCTGGAAGACCATCTCCTCCAGCAGGTGCTCGGCGCCCAGGGTCCGGCCACTCGTCGTGGAGACGACGGCCGAGGTGGGCGGCGCGAACTCCCTGTCCCGCAGGAACCGGGCGAACTCGCGCCGGGCGGGCTCCATGCGGTTCGAGTGGAAGGCCCCGCTGACCGGCAGCCACGCACAGCGGTGGCCGATCGCTTCGAGGCGCGGCACCAACTCCTCCAGGCTCGACCGGGCCGCGCTGAGGACGACCTGCTCCGGGCTGTTGTAGTTGGCCACCTCGACGTCGAAGCACTCCAGTTCGGCGAGGTGCAGGTCGATGTCGCTCGCCTGCGGTCCGAGGACCGCCACCATCGCGCCGTCCCGCGCCTCCTGCATGAGGGCGCCGCGCCGGGAGACGATCCGCAGCCCCTCGAAGAGGTCGAAGACGCCGGCGGCGAACAGCGCCGGGTACAGCCCCAGGCTGTGGCCGGTGAGGCAGCGCGGCGGCCGGTGCCCGTGCTCCTCGGTGTGTGCCAGGTACATCAGGCAGCTGACGAAGTAGATCGCCTGCTGGGTGTAGGCGGTCTGGTTGAGCAGCCCCTGCGGGTCCTTCAGGCACAGCTCGCGCAGCGGGTGGCCGACGGTCTCCTCGGCCCTGTCGCACAGTTGGGGGTAGGCGTCGAACACCTCCTCGCCCATGCCCGGGCGCTGGGAGCCCTGCCCGGGGAACATCACGACGTCGATGGCCATTGCCGCCCCCGTCAGTTCAGTTCGAGGACGGTGAAGGGCGCGGCGGCCGACCCGGTGGCCGGGGCCGGCTGCCGGGGCGCCGGGACGCCGCCGTCGAGGGCCACGGACACCACTTCCTCCAGGGCCACCAGGACGTCGCCCCGCTCGTCGGTGAAGTAGAAGTCGTAGCTGCGGGTCCGCCGGGACCCGCCGCCCGGCCTGGCCACGCAGTGGGCGAACACCGCCTCGTCACGCGGGGCCCTGACCACGGTCAGCCGGCCCAGGTGGTAGGGGACGAACACGGGCCCGCCCGGCTCCTCCTCGGCCGCCAGCAGGATGGACAGCTGCATTCCGCAGTCCAGCAGCGCGGGTGACACGGCGTGGCCCCAGTCGTGGTCCACCTGGAGGAAGGCCCGTACCGCGCCCGGTCCGACCTCGGCCCAGCGCACGCCGCGCAGCGGTGCGCCGTAGTCGTAGCCGGCCCGCCGGAAGGAGTCGTAGATGTCCGGCCCGTACTGCCTGCGGCCGGCGGGCATCTCCGGCGGGCCGGTCGGCGTCGCGGGCGGGCGCACCTCGGCGGTGCAGTGCACGTCGCCGGTGACCCGGTCGACGAGCGCCAGTCCGGTGCCGTGCTCGCGGACCTCGACGGCCCCGGGGTCGGTGATCCTCTTCTGCCACAGCACGTCGCCCAGCGCCCGGCCCTGGGCCCGGTCGGCGAGGACCGCGAGCGTCCAGGCGGCCGGCGCCATGGTCTCGCCGTCGATCCGGTGGGCGGAGACCAGCGAGGAGAGGGAGCGGAAGCCGGACTCCGCGGAGTCGATCCAGTGGCGGCGGCGCAGGAACGGGTAGGCGGGCAGCTCCAGCGGGGTGGTCCTGGGGTAGTAGCCGTCCCAGTCCGGGGAGCCGCCGCTCTCGTACAGGTCCGCGATGTCGCGGGCCGTGCGGGCGGACAGCTCCTGCACCGCGCCCGCCGCCGCCGTCGTCCGGGGCGCGGGGCGGCGCAGCAGGTCCTGGCCGAGTCCGCGGATCAGTTCGTCCTGGTCGCGGCAGACGATCGCCACCCGGTGCGGGAAGGTGTCGCGGCAGCAGGCGAGGGTGTGGGCGAGGGCGTCCATGTCCACCCGGCGCCCGCCGAGCCACTGGCGCAGTTCGTCCATGGCCGTCTGGAGTCCGGTGGCGCTGTGGTGGGAGAGCGGGATGACGTAGCAGTCCCGTGCCGCGGCGGCCCCCGCCGCGGAAGCGGGTTCGGGCACTCCGCGGAGCAGCACGTGGGCGTTGGCGCCGCCCGCGCCGAACGAGCTGACGGCGGACACCAGGGGAAGGTCCGCGGGCCAGTTCTCGACTTCCGTGCTGAGCTTGAACGGGGTGGCCGTGAAGTCCAGGTGCGGGTTGGTCCGCTCGGCGTGCAGCGAGGGCACCAGGGTGGTGTGCCGCATCTGGAGCACCGCCTTGAGCACTCCGCTCAGGCCGGCCGCGGACTCCAGGTGGCCGATGTTGGACTTCACCGAGCCCAGCCTGATCCGCTGGATGCCGGCCGCCGCGTAGGCCTTGGTGAGGGCCCGCAGTTCGATGGGGTCGCCCAGGGCGGTGCCGGTGCCGTGCGCCTCGATGTAGCCGACCGCCTCGGGGGACGTGTCCGCGGCGGCGAGTGCCTTGGTGGCGACCGCGTACTGGGCCTCGGGGTTCGGCGCGGTGTAACCGTTCGCACGGCCGCCGGCGTTGACCGCGGAGCCGCTGATGACGGCGTGGATGCGGTCCCCGTCGCGCAGGGCCTCCTCGGCGGGCCTGAGCACCAGGCTGATGACGCCCTCGCCGTCCACGAAGCCGTCGGCCCCGGCGCCGAAGGGCCGGCACTCGCCGGTCCGCGACAGCATCTCCAGGCCGCACAGCAGCTGGTACTGACGGGGGTGCGTGATGAGGTTGACGCCGCTGACGACGGCGCGGTCGCACTCCCCCGTGCGCAGGGACTGGCAGGCGAGGTGCAGCGCGGTCAGGGAGGCCGAGCAGGCGGTGTCGACGGCCATGCTGGGGCCGTGCCAGTCGAAGTGGTACGAGGCGCGGTTGGCCATCGACCAGAACGTCGAGGTGGGCGGCTGCGCGCCGGGTTCGAGGGGCGTGTGCCAGGCGTAGCCGCCGTTCATGACGCCGACGAACACGCCGGTGTCGCTGCCGGCGAGCCTGGAGCGGCTGTATCCGGCGTCCAGGATCGCCAGGTAGGTCTGTTCCAGGACGAGGCGTTCCTGGGGGTCCATGCGTGCCGCGTCGTGGGGGGTGATGCTGAAGAACGTGTGGTCGAACGCGTCGATGTCGTCGACGAAGGCGCCGCGTTCGGTGTACGGGACGGGTTCGGGGCCTTCCGCCAGGGGTGTGCCGAAGCGTCCGGCGGGCACGGTGGTCGTGCAGTCCAGGCCGGCGACGAGGTTGTCCCAGAACTCCTGGGCGTTGGACGCCTTGGGGAGCCGTGCGGCGATGCCGACGACGGCTATGTCGCCGGGCCGCGGCACGAATCCGCTCGCGGGCGCGGCGGCCGGCCGGGGCCGCGCCTCCTGCTCCCGTACCTCGGCGGCCGGGGCGACCGGGGCGCTCTCGGCCGCCGGTGCGGCGACAGCGGCTGCGGGGAACGCCTCCGCCACCGTCTCCGCGTACTCGGCGACCAGGAACTCCACCAACCGACCCACCGTCGGATACTCGAACCACACCGTCGCAGGCACATACCCCACCCGCTCACGCAACGGCTTCAACAACTCCATGGAAATCAACGAATCGATCCCCATGTCCCGGAACGGACGATCCAGCTCGACCTCCGACACATCCAGCCGCATCGTCTCCGCAATCACCCCCACCACGAACCGCTCCACCCGCACCCGCACATCAGGCACCTCGGCAGCCGGAACAACCGGGGTGGCCTCGACGGCCGGGGCGGCCGGGGCGCTCTCGGCCGCCGGTGCGGCAACGGCGGCTGCGGGGAACGCCTCCGCCACCGTCTCCGCATACTCGGCAACCAGGAACTCCACCAACCGACCCACCGTCGGATACTCGAACCACACCGTCGCAGGCACATACCCCACCCGCTCACGCAACGGCTTCAACAACTCCATGGAAATCAACGAATCGATCCCCATGTCCCGGAACGGACGATCCAGCTCGACCTCCGACACATCCAGCCGCATCGTCTCCGCAATCACCCCCACCACAAACCGCTCCACCCGCACCCGCACATCAGGCACTTCGGTGACCTCGGTGACCTCGGTGACCGGGGCGGCCGGAGCCGTCTGCGCTGCCGGGGCCGCCGGGCCGGCCAGGGCGACCAGGACCTGCTGCCCGTCGCCGCCGTGGGTGCGCACCGCGCCGAAGCCCGCCTCGTGCATGAGGCGTTGCCACTGGTCACTGGCGAGCAGGGGGCTGTGCTCGATGCGGTAAGGGTCGTTGCTGAGCCACCAGCCGTCGGTGAGGCCGAAGGTGAGCGTGGCGTAGTCCTGCCGTGCGGTGATCTCGTTGAGGACGAGGATGCCGCCCTCCGCCAGCACCTTGCGGACGTTGCGGAGCGTGCCGGGGACGTGGGACGTCGCGTGCAGGACGTTGGTGGCCACGACGATGTCGAAGGACCCGGTGTACTCCTCGGGCGGGTCCTCGATGTTGCAGATCTCGTAGGAGACGTACGGGTGGTCGCCGCCGAAGGCGTCGCGGGCCTTGTGCAGGAACGCGTACGACAGGTCGGTGAAGTGGTAGCTCACCTCCCGCGGGTCCAGCATCGGCAGGACGAACTTGGTGGTGCTGCCGGTGCCGGCCCCGATCTCCAGGATGCGCAGCGGGCGGCCCGCGGTGCGGCGCTGGTAGTGGGTCACCACCTGTGCGCAGATCCGGTTGAAGTAGTCGGCGATGGGGTTGCTCTGGTAGACGGGCGCGACGAGGTCGAAGGAGCCGTCGGGGAAGAGCACCTCCACCGCGTCGGTGGCGCCGCTCAGCACGTCGGGCAGGTGGTCGAGGCACCGGTCGAGCAGTGCGAGGTGGCCGGTCAACTCCGGGTAGTCACGCAGGAGTTCGGCCTTGGGCAGGGACTGCGCGGACGGCATCGCGCCGATGGCGTCCATCAGCAGCGCGTACTTGTCGACCGCCGTCGCCGGCAGCGGCACCTGCCGCAGCCGCCAGCGGGTGTACGCCTCCAGCCGCTCGGAGAGGTCCCGGTTGCGGGCGACGTCGGCGTCGTCGTCCCGCAGGACGGGCACCACGTCGTCGAGGACGCCCGGGGAGCCGGTGGCCGGTGCCGCGGGGACGGCGGACTCGTGCGGTGTGATGCCCATGCGCTCCAACGCCTCTTCCGTTCCTTTGACACAGGTGATCCGTCGGTCGTCGGCCGCGAGGAACCGCTCGATGACCGCCAGCCCTTCGGCCGGTTCGATCGAGCCGATCCCGAGCCCTTGCATCCGCTCCCGGTACTCCGGCTTCGCCACGACCCCGATCTCGCCCCAGTAGCCCCAGTTGACGACCTTGGCGTCGATCAGCAGGGCCTGGTGGAGGAGGTCCGCGTAGGCGTCCTTGGCCACGCACGCGGCGGCGTAGTTGCCCTGTCCAGCGCTGGCGATGTGGGCCTGGACGGAGGAGAAGAACAGACAGAAGTCGAGGTCCCTGCCGCGCAGCGCGTCCACCAGGTGGTGGGTGCCGTGCAGCTTCGGGCGCAGTACGTCGGCGAGCACCCGCCCGCTCATGGTGGCGAGGGTCGCGTCCTGGAGCACGAGCGCCGAGTGCACGACGCCGTTGATGACCTCGTGGGCGTCGAGCGCGCGCTTGAGCGCGGGCCCGTCCGCCAGGTCCACCTGGTGGTAGTGGACCGCGCGGGCACCCAACTCCCGTAATGCGTCGGCCTGTGGGGCGAAGTCCTCGGCCGGGCGGCGGCCGATGACGACCACCTCGGCCCGGTACTCGGCGGCCAGGTACTCGGCGAGCAGGCCGCCGAGTCCGCCGGTGCCGCCGAGGACGACGTAGGTGCCCTCGGTCTTGAAGGCGGAACGCTCGGGCCAGGCCGCGAGGGTGGCCGGCTGCATCGACGCGACGGCGTACTCGTCGCCGCGGACGCAGACGGGGGCGCCCGGCACGGTCGGCAGGGGCCGGTCCAGGGCCGCGGCCAGTGACGCCGCGGTGAGGTCCGCGAGGCAGAAGCAGCGCACCTCCCAGTCGGGCCGCTCCTTGGCGAGGGACTGCGCCAGACCGACGTACACACCGTCCACCGGGTGGGTGGCCGCGGTGAACAGCGGGCTGTGCACCGCCTTGTCGGTGAACACGTCGAGGCGGACCCGCGGCCACCGGTCGAGGGCGTGGACGAGGTCGAGGAAGGAGGTGAGGTCCGCGTCGCGGATCCCGTCGGCCCAGGAGGTGCGGCTGACGAACACCAGGTGTTCACCGGCGGCTGGGGCGGCGGCGAGCCGGGCCACCGCCGCGGAGTCGAGCGCCACGACCCTGCTGTGCGGGAAACGCTCCGTCAGTTCCTGGTGGAGGCGGGGCTGTCCCGGCGGCACCAGGAAGGTCCGCGGGCCGTCCGCGGCGGCTCCCGGCGGGTCGAGCCGGCCGTGTGTCCACCGTGGGGCGAACACCATCGTGTCCACGGCGGCACGGCGGACCAGCGGGGCATCGGGGCGCGCTGCACCGGGCGCGGAATTCCCGCTTCGCCATTCGTTGCGACTCAACACAATCCCCTATGTCTCGTGACGCCGGGTTCAAGGAGCGGAATTTCACTCACGGAGCGGGTTTCGCTCAGAGAGCGGGTTTCACACCGAGGTCGACAACCGAGAGAAGCGGTTCGTAATCCTCGTCGTATACCGTGAAATTGGTCCTGAAGGGAGAGAGTTTCTCCGTGAGGACGAATGCAGAATCGGCGGGAAATCGCGCCGGGGCGTGAAATATCATATGCCCCATGGAGAATGGCATCAAGCTGTCCCGGTGCTCTCCGATGGATATCGCCATGCCCGACTGGAAGGAACAGTCGAGGAGGTTCACCATTCCCATCGGTGTTCCGTCGTTGTGCGAGAGCCAGGCCAGCGAGCGCTTCCCGTACCGCTGTACGTACGTGTTGCGGCGGAAGTAGGGGCCGTAGTCGATGCCCATGTGCGAGAACCCTTCGTAGAGTTCCCGCCGGGTGAGGTGGGACGTGGTGTGCGCGCAGATCTCGTCGCGCACCTCCAGGCCCACCGCGGGGGCGCGGTCCTGCTTCTCGAAGAGGAGCGTGCCCATGGCGCAGAGCGCGCCGCGGTGGGTGACGGTGTAGTCCGTCGTCCTCGCCCCGGGTGCGGAGCGGAAGGCCACGACGAGTTCGTCCGGTGCGTCGCCGGAGATCGGCCGCAGCCAGGCGGCGTCCCTGACGGCGAACGTCGTCGCCTCCGGGTGGAGCAGGGCGGCGCCGCGCACCGCCGTCTCCAGGCAGGCGACGCCGGGCAGCACGCGCCGGCCGCCGACCAGGTGCTCCCTCAGGTAGGTGTGGCCGGGGTCGATCTGCACCCGGAAGGTGTCCGGCTCGTCCCCCGCGAGCAGCCGGAGCGGCTCGACCGCGGCGGCGCGGGCCCCGACGGCGGTGGTCGTCCCGGTGCCGGTCGTCCCGGTGCCGGTCGTCCCGGTGCTGCTCGTCCCGGTGCTGCTCGTCATGCGGTCCGTCCCTCGTCCGTGAACCAGAGATCCGTCTCGTCGAACGGATAGCCGGGCAGCCGCAGCCGGTGCGGTGTGTGCGGCGCGAACAGCGCCTGCCAGTCGACCGGTTGACCGGCCAGGTACCTCTCGCGGGCCGACTCCGCGGTCGGCGCTCCCGCGTCGCCCGCCCCCTCCCGCGCCGGCGCCCTGACCGGTTCGCCCGCCGTGCGCAGGGCGCGCACCAGCTCGTCGCCGGAGGACGGGCACCAGGCCAGGCGGTACTCCAGGGGTTCGCGCCGGCACAGGGTGTACGAGAGGTCGCGCAGGTCCTCGTCCGACAGCGGCCCCCCGCGCTCCAGGTGGCCGAGCAGCGCGGCCGTCAGACGGCGCAGCGCCTGCGGGGTGCGCGCCGACAGCGGGACGAGGCGGGACTGTGCGGGGGCGGCGCGCCGGGCGGCGGGGGCCGGCGGCGCGGACAGCACGACGTGCGCGTTGGTGCCGCCGAAGCCGAAGGAGCTGATTCCGGCGACGAGTTCGTCGTCGTCCCAGGCGACCGTCTTGCGCAGCACCTCGAAGGGGGTGTCCTCCAGGGTGATGCCGGGGTTGAGTTCCTGGAAGTGCAGGTTGGCCGGCAGGGTCCGGTGCTCGAACGCCTTGATCACCTTGGTCACGGAGGCGACTCCCGCGGCGGGCTCCAGGTGTCCGATGTGGGACTTGACCGCGCCGAGGCGGACCGGGCGCCCGGCGGGCCCCGGCACCAGTTGCTCCCAGGCCCGCTTCAGGGCGTCGAGCTCGATCGCGTCGCCCAGCACCGTTCCCGTCCCGTGGGTCTCGATGTAGCCGGTGCGGGCGGCGAGTTCGGGCGTGTAGGCGTCCAGCAGGAGGCGGTACTGGGCGTGGGGGTTGGGGGCGGTGAGCGAGTTGGCGCGCCCGCCGTGGTTCTCCGCCACGCTCTCGACGACCGCGCGGATGTCGTCGCCGTCGGCGAGGGCGTCCTCCAGGCGCTTGACCAGGAAGCTTCCGTAACCCTCCCCGCGTACGTAGCCGTTGGCCGAGGCGTCGAAGGCGGCGCACCTGTGGTCGGGCGAGAGGAACCTGGCCGAGTGGAGGCCCTCGTTGATCTGGGAGTCGAGGATCAGGTTCACGCCGCCGACCACGGCCGCGTCGCAGACCCCGGCACGCAGGTCGCGGCACGCCTTGACGAGCGCCACCAGGGACCCGGAGCAGGCGGTGTCGAGGACCGTGGAGGGGCCGTGCCAGTCGAACCAGGAGGAGATGCGGTTCGCGACGAGGCTCATGGAGTGCCCCACCAGCGAGTACGGGATCTGTCCCGCGTCCGCCCTGGCCTGCAGCAGTGCGTAGTCGTTGCCGGTGGCCGCCATGTAGCAGCCGGTGCGCGAGCCGTTCAGTTCGGATGCGGCGTACCCGGCGTCCTCAAGGGTGTGCCAGACGGACTGCAGCAGCAGCCGCTGACGCGGGTCCATCCAGCTCGCCTCCCTCGGCGAGATGGAGAAGAACCTGGCGTCGAACCCCTTGACCCCGGGGAGGAATCCGGCGAATTCGCCGGGCAGTTGTCGTTCGGCGGCGGCCGGTCCTACGCAGTCCCTGCCGTCGAGCAGGGTCTGCCAGAACGCGTCGGGGTCCGGTCCGCCGGGCAGCACCGCCGAGTGGCCGACGATGGCGAGGCGGCCGTCGGCGGCGGGCCGCTGCGGGGCCGCCGTGGGGCGCGGCCCGGCCGCCGGCCGGGCGTCCTGCTGCTTGCCCGGCCCGTCGGCGCGGCCCTCGGTGAGCTGGGCGACGGTCTCGGCGACGCTGCGCAGGGTGTTCATGCGGTAGAAGTCGTGCGCCTGGACGGCGACTCCGTACCGGTCGCTGATCCGTGCGGCGAGGACGTGGTAGCCGAGCGAGGTGACGCCCTGGTAGCCCAGCGGCCGGTCGGTGTCCGGTTCCGGCAGGCCGAGTTCGGCGGCGACGAGCCGCCGCAGCTCGGTGAGCAGGTCCGGCCCGTCGCTCCCGCCGGTGTCCGCCGCGGTCCGCCGCGCGCCGGACGTCGGCGCGGGCGTCTCGTCCTGCGGGTACAGGCCGAGCGCGGACAGGGGCGCCTCGCCGAGCTTCTTGACGTCGGTCTTGCCGTTGGCCGTCAGCGGGATCCCGGTCAGCCGGTGCACGGCCTGCGGCACCATGTAGTACGGCAGGGTGTCCCGGCACCGCTCGCGCACCGCCGTCGCGTCGAAGGGCCGGTCCTCGGGCAGCCACACGAAGCAGCGCAGGTGCGGCTCGGGCTCGGTCCGCACGACGGCGACGACGGTCGCGTCCGGGGCCTGCGCCGTCACCGCGGCGGCGACCTCGCCGAGTTCGATCCGGTGGCCGTTGACCTTGCGCTGGCCGTCCTTGCGGGAGACGTAGGTGAGGTGCGAGGGGCCGTCGTGGCGGACCAGGTCGCCGGTCAGGTAGGAGGGGGTGCCGTCGGGCAGCGTGCCGAAGGCCGTCGCCGGGGCGTTCAGGTACCCCAGGGCCACGCAGTCACCGGCGATCATCAGCTCGCCCCGCATGCCCGGGGCCACGGACCGTCCGTCGCCGTCCACGACGTAGTACCGGGTGCCCGGCGCGGGCTCGCCCAGGTGGATGTGGTCGGCGTCGGTCACGCGCTGCCAGCTCGCCCAGATGGTCGCCTCGGTCGGGCCGTACATGTTGTAGACGGCGGCGCTCTGGTTCAGCAGGTACTGCGCGAGGTCGCCGTCCAGGGGCTCCCCGCCGCACAGCAGGGTCATGGGCCGCCGGGCCCGCCAGCCGGCGGACTTCAGGATGCGCCAGGTGGACGGGGTGGCCTGGACGATGCTCGCGCCGCCGGCGTCGATGCGCTCGGCCAGCAGGGTCGCGCTGGTCCTGGCCTCCTCGGACAGCACGTGGACGGTGGCGCCGCACAGCAGCGGCAGCAGGAGTTCCAGGAGCGAGATGTCGAAGCCGATCGGGGTCAGGGCCACGATGCGGTCGTCCGGGCCCATCCCGGGGTCCTGGCGCACGGAGTCCAGGAAGTTGGCGAGGTTGCCCTCGCTCACCGCGACGCCCTTGGGGGTGCCGGTCGATCCCGAGGTGAACAGCACGTAAGCGGCGCGGCCGGCGTCGGCCGGGCCGGCCGGCCAGGCGGCCTCGGGCGGCGGGGACGCGGACGGCGCGCCGTCCACCTCCCTGAGGGGTGTGCCGGGGAACAGCAGGGCCGCCCGGTCCCGGGTCGCCGCGTCCACCAGGACGACGCCGAGTCCGGCGGTCTCGGCCATGTAGGTGAGGCGGCCGTCCGGAAGCCGGGGGTCGAGCGGTACGAACGTACGGTGCAGGGCCAGCGCGGTCAGGTAGGCGACGGGGATCGCGGCCGTCCGCTCCAGGAAGACGCCGACCGGCCGCGCGTCACCGGCCGGGGTGCCGGTGGCCGGGGCGTCAGGGGTCAGGGTGTCGGCGGCCGGGGAGCCGGCAGCCGGGGCATCAGCGGTCAGGGAGGCGGCGAGCCGGTGTGCGGCGCCCAGCAGTTCGCCGTAGGTGAGCGAGCGGTGGTCGTCCACGACGGCCACCCGGTCCGGGTCCGCCGCCGCGGCCCCGAGCAGGTCCGCGCCCAGGCCCTGCCCGGTCCGCGGGGTACTGACGGCCCCCTCGGCCACCGGTTCCAGCGGGCGCGACAGGTCGCACTGCGCGAGCGGGCGGTGCGGTCCGGCCGTCACGAAATCGGCCAGGCGCCCGAAGTTGGTCGCCAGCGCCGACAGGGCCTCGGGCGAGAGCACCCGCGTGGAGGAGTCGAAGGAGAGGTGGATGCCCTGTGCGTCGGAGCTGAAGTTGACGCTCAGCTCGCTCGAACTGCCGGTGCCCGGCTTGCGGACCCAGGAGGTCTCCACACCCGCGAGCTCCGGCATCGCGGTCGGCAGCATCGCCGAGGAGTGGTTCACCACGAGGTTGAGCACGCCCGCGCCCCGGTCGGCGGCCTGGCCCGGCCCGTCCGCGGCGAGTGCGATCAGGTCGGAGGTCGGGAAGCCCTGGTGGTCGCGGAGTTCCTCGCGCTGGGTGCGCACCTGCTGGAGCACCGACAGCGCGGAACCGTCCGCCGGGAGGTCCAGCCACAGCGGCAGCAGGTTGGTGTGGCAGCCGTAGGGGGCCCCGTACTCCCGGGTGTCCACGGTGTGCGCGACCACGACGCCGCGGTCGTCGCCTTCGCCGTAGGCGTGGACGAGACCACCGGTGACGCCGACCACGAACTGCAGCAGGCTCAGCTCGTGGTCGCGCAGGAACCGGTGGATGCCGTCGGCCCGCGCGCCGGTGATCGTCTCGGTGACCGAGATGCGGCGGCCGTCCCGGTGGGAGGGGACCGCGGCGAAGGGCAGCGGCTGGTGCAGCCGGCGGCCCGCGAGCATCGACCGCCAGTAGGCCGCGTCCGCGTCCGCGTCGGTCCGCCGCGGCGGGCCGTACGGCTTCTCCAGAACCGGCTCCGCGCCCCGCCAGCAGGCGCTGAGGGCGGCGCAGAACGGCGTGTAGCAGCCGCCGTCGAAGACCACGTGGCTGAAGTCCAGGCGCAGCAGCAGCCGTTGGTCCGGGGCCCGCCAGTACCGGAAGCGGAAGAGCTCCTGGCCCGTGGGGTCGATGCCGCCGGGGTCGAGGAGGTCGTCCTGCCGTTCGCAGCCGCGCAGCACCCGCCGGGGCGCCGGACGGCTCTTCGCCGTCAGCCGTCCGCCGACGTCCGTGAAGTAGCACAGGAGACGCGGGAAAGCGGTGGAGACCACTTCCCGCAGGGCGTCGTTGAGACGGTCGGTGTCGACGTCACCGGTCAGCGCGTACACATAGCTGATCGTGAGTCCCGGATCATCGGGATTGTGGAGATGGCGCAACCACTGGAAGCGCTCGTAGGCACTTGCTTGCCGCTCCTTCATGCGCACACAGACCTTTCCACCGCTCAGGACACCGAACAATTCGTACAGGGCTCCGTGCCCTGTGCACTCGAATGTGGGTCGACCGGGTGTGCAACTGCTTCCGGACCGCGATTGAACGCCCGCACCTTCGGCGGAACTCAAGTGCGCGGCCTTGCGGAAAAGGGGTCTGAGTGCGGGTGGGCCGCCCGCGTTACGGTGACGGACGCCCGCGCCCCCAGGGCCCCGGCGTCCTTCCCCACCCGCCCCAAGGCGTCGTTCGACGCGCTCATCGGAGGTAACCGCGTGCTGCTCTCGGAAGACGACGTGGCGCTGTTCGCACGGGCCGGCGGTGACCGGAACGCACTGCACTGCTCGCCCGGCCACGCCCGCCGCACCCCCTTCGGCCGGACCGTCGCCCACGGCGTCCTCGCGGCCCTGGCGACGCTGGACGAACTGGCGCCGGACGGGGCGGGCGTGACGGCGGTCGAGGCCGACTTCGGCAACCCCGTCTTCCCCGGGGTGAGTTACCGCCCTGAGGCGGTGGAGGGCGCCGCCGGGCGCGGCACCTACCGGCTGCGCGACGGGGACCGCACCTGTCTGACGTTACGGATCACCCCCGGCACGCCATCCGACCTGGATCCGCTGCCGGTGCCCGCGGCCCGGTCGGCGCTGCGGCGCACGATCGCGGATCTGCCGGCGGGCACCGAGGTGTCCGGCACGTACGGCCCGGAGGGGATCGACGCGCTGAACGAGCGGTTCCCGGCCGCCTCCCGGCTGCTCGGGCGGCTGCCGCTGGCCTGCCTGCTGTGGTCGAGCTATCTGGCCGGGATGCGTCTGCCGGGCGAGAACTGCCTGCTCGGACGGGTGGCGCTGCGCTTTCCCGCGGTCGCCGCGCAGGGTCGTGCACGGCTGTCGTACACCGCACGCGTGGTCCACACCGACACCCGCTTCGGGCTGGTGTCGATCGTCGGGACGGTCACGGCGGACGGCACGGTCGTCGCCGAGGCCGAGATCGAGGCGATGGTCCGCGCCCCCGCGCCGCCGGTCACGGCAGCCGCGCTGGCCGCGCACCTGAGCCCGTCCACCCTGCTGCGGGGCACCTCGGCCGTCGTCGTCGGCGGCAGCCGCGGGCTGGGGGCGGCCCTCGCCCTGGCGCTGGTGTCGCAGGGGTGCGAGGTCCATGCCGGTCACCGGGGCACGCTGCCGCAGCACTTGGCGGCGGAGGCCGACGGGCTGCCGGGGCGGCTGCACTCCGCGCCCGGCGACGCCGCGGACCCGCGCTGGAGCAGCGCACTGGCCTCCCGCGTCGCACGCGAGCACGGCCGGCTCGACTTCCTGGTGTGCAGCGCGTCCCCGCCCCTGCGCACGCTGGGCCTGGCCGCCACCGACCTGGAGCGGATGGACGCGTTCCTGACCGGTGCGCTGCGGCTGGTCAGCGCGCCGATGGCGGGGCTGCTCCCCCTCCTCGGACCGGAGCACAGCGGGCCGGGGCAGGGCGGGCCGGGGCACAGCGGGCCGGGGCACAGCGGGCCGGGGCAGGGCGAGCCGGGACAGGGCAGGTGCCTGGTGATCTCCTCGGCCGCCCTGGACGCACCGCCCCGCGACTGGCCGCACTACGTCGCGGCCAAGTCCGCGGTCGAGGGCCTGGTCCACTGGGCCGCCCGGCACCGCCCCGGCGTGGGGTTCCTCCTCGCGCGGCCGGGGATGCTGCGGACCGAGCAGACGAACTCGCCCGGCGCCCGGGAGGCCGCCGGTCCTGTGGAGCCGGTGGCGGCGCACCTGGTGCGCCAGTTGCTCGCGCCCGCGCCCGCCGACGGGGCGCCCCGCCTGATCGGCGCACACAGTGCCGCCCCGGTCCCGGCCGGCCGGGTCTGAAGGGGGCTCGGCCGCGCGGGCAGGAGAAGAGCCCGTGCCTGAGGCCGAGCGCCGACGGGTGTTCGGGCTCGGCCGCGCGGGCACGCGAAGAGCCCGGCGCCGAGGACGGTCACCGGGCCCCGGACGGATCAGAGCGCGGACGTCCGGTCCGTGGTCTGCCGCTCCTCCTCGCGGGAGCCGGCGGCGGTGCTCTTCCTCAGCACGGCGGACAGCAGGAAGGCGAGGAGCACGAAGACCGCCGCCGAGAAGATGGGCAGCGAGCTGGAGCCGTCGATGGCGCCGAAGACGACACCGGACAGACCCGCGGAGAGGGCCGCGACCGCGCCGGCCGTGCCCATGACGGAGCCCTGGTGGTTGTCGTCCACGGCCGCCGACATCATGCCCACCAGGCCGCTGTAGGAGATTCCGTAGGTGGCCGCGCCGACCAGGCACAGGGCGTAGAGCGCGATCGTCGAGCCGGTCAGCGCGGTGCCGGCGATGCACACGGTCATCCCCGCCAGCGCTCCGGTGACCGCGACCTGCGGCTTGAGGTACTTCATCGAGAGCGGCACCAGGGAGAGGAAGGCCACCGCGAGGCCGATGCCGACCACCGAGATGAGGTTGGTGACCGCGCGCTGGCCGAAGCCCTCGTTCGCCGTCAGATACAGGCCGATGAACTGGAAGAAGGCCGTCCAGCCCAGGGACATGAGGAGCAGCGCGGTGGAGAGCAGCCTGACCCCGGGGAAGGTGAAGGACCGCAGGAGGTGCTTGACCGGGTTCGGGAAGGCCATGCGTCCGGCGGGCCTGGGGGCCGGTTCCTCGCGGAAGGTGACGAGCAGGACCAGCAGGTTCAGCACCGTGATGGCGGCCACGAAGCCGAACGGGGTCACCAGGTTGAACCAGGACACCAGGGTGGAGTCGCTGAGGTAGCCGCCGATGAGCGGGCCCACCACGTACCCCGTGGAGACGCAGAACATGATCAGGCCGATGGAGTTCACGCGGCGTTCCTTCGGCGTGACGTCCAGGATCGCCGCCTGGGCGACCGGCAGGCTGCCGGAGAACAGGCCGCCGATCACGCGCGCGACGATGAACAGCGGGACGTTCCGGCTCTGCAGCGCCCAGATGGTCAGCACGTAGCTCAGGACGAGGCCCAGCAGACACAGCGTCAGTGTCTTCTTGCGGCGGAAGTGGTCGGACAGCGAGCCGAGCAGCGGGGCGCCGAGGAACATCGCCAGGGAGTAGCTTCCGATGGCGACCCCGTAGAACACGTCCCGGGCGTCGGCGGTTCCGCTGCTCATGATGCCGATGTCGGCGTCGTACGTGATGGGAATCAGTACGGGGATGATGAGGCTGACGCTTAAGTTGTCGATCAGGACGATGAAATAAAGAGGGATGAGACTGGCCAACCCGTTTTTGCGCATGGGGTGATATCTCCTTGTCCGACTCGGGTGGCGCCAGTGAATCGTCAACTCCTGGCAGATCGGTGGTCGACGCAACGACCGCGGCGGAAATCGTAACGCACCTCTGTGGTCCGGAAGTTGCCGACCGGAGGCGGCGCCTCCTCTCCACTTCCCTTTCAGGCACCCGTACTTGACCGACAGGGCACGCACTGCGCCGAAGAGCCTGAACAGGTACGCTCCCAAATCCATCGTGCGGTGCCCGAGATGCGGTCCCAGGGATCGATATCCGGCCGCCAGGTGACGGCCATTGGCCTGTTTCACCTTTTCCGTCCTATGCGTTGGCCGGTCACGGCCGAAACGAGGGTTTTCTCAAGATGGAATCGAACAAACTTGAGGCCATGTCCGCCCAGCAGGTGGAGAGCACCGTCCTGGAGGCGTTCCGCGGGGTGCTGGGCCAGGACGAGGTCGCCCCCGACGCCCCCTTCGCCGCACTGGGCGGGGATTCGATGCGGGCCGTACGCGTGCTGTCGCGGCTCTGGCGCGAACTGGGCGTGGAGCTGCCCGTGCACGCGCTCGGCAACGACACGACGGCCGCCGAACTCGCCGCGGCCGTCCACGCCCACCGCAACGGCCGGGCCGCATGAGCGGCGTGGGCGAACCGGGAGTCGCCCTCGCCGCGACCTTCACCTCGGACGGGCTCGCGGACGCCGTGGCCCGGCGGCTGCGGGAGACCGGGCGCGCGCTCGGGGTCGCCCCGTACGGCCAGTTGGTGGAGCCGCTGCTCGACCCGGGCGGCGTGCTGCTGTCGCACGCCGGAGTGAACGTCCTGCTGGTGCGGGCCGAGGACCTGTACCGGGGCGCCGAGGACCCCGCGGCCGGTGACCGGCTCCTGGACGAGCTGCTGTCGGTGCTGTCCACCGCGCCCACCCGCTCCGCGGCCACCTGGCTGGTGGCCCTGACCCCGCCGTCCCCCGCGGCCCTCGCCGACCCCGTCCGGGCGCGCTGGGGCGAGGCCGCCGCGCGGCGGATCACCGAGACCGTCGGCCTGCTGCCCGGCATGTGCCTGGTGCCCCTGGACGACCTCACGGACCGCTACGGCGTGACCGGCACGCACGACGAGTACGCCGACCGCATCGCCCATCTCCCGTACACCGAGGCCTACTTCGACGCGCTGGCCGACTGGCTGGTGCGGCTGGCCGCCACGACGTGGACCAGGCCCCGCAAGGTCGTGGTGCTCGACTGCGACAACACCCTGTGGAGCGGGGTGTGCGGCGAGGACGGGCCGCTCGGGGTGGAGATAGGTCCCGGGCGCCGCGAGGTCCAGGAGTTCATGCTGGACCAGCGCGCACGGGGCAGGCTGCTCTGCCTGTGCAGCCGCAACGAGGAGGCGGACGTCCGGGCCGTGTTCGCCGAGAACCCCGGCATGGCCCTCACCCTCCAGGACGTCACCGCCCACCGGATCGGCTGGCAGCCCAAGGCCCAGTACCTGGCCGAGCTGTCCCAGGAGCTGGGGCTCGCGCTGAACTCGTTCGTCTTCGTCGACGACGACGCCGTGGAGTGCGCGTCGGTGCGCGCGCAACTGCCGGAGGTCGCCGTGGTGGAGCTGACCCGGGACTCCGCCGCCGCGCCGCGGCAACTGGCCCACGAGAGGGCCTTCGACCAGCTCACGGTGACCGACGAGGACCGGCTGCGGGCCGACTGGTACGGGGCCGAGCCGGACCGCCGGGCCCTGGAGCGGTCCGTCGCGGACTACGAGGAGTTCCTGGCCCGCTGCGCCATCGAGGTCACGATGGAGGAGCTGACGGACTCCGCGCTCGACCGCGCGGCCCAACTGACCACCCGTACCACGCAGTTCACCCTGGCGGGCACCGCCTTCACGGTGCCGGCGCTGCGCGGGCTGCTCGACGGCGGCGGCCGGGGCTGGACGGTGCGGGTCAGCGACGTCTTCGGCGACTACGGCACCGTCGGGCTCGTGCTGGCGCGGCCCGAAGGCGACGTGCTCGACGTGCCGGTCTTCCTGCTCAGCTGCCGGGTCCTCAACCGCCGGGTGGAGACGCGGATGCTGCGGATGCTGAGCTCGCGGGCCCTGGAGGCCGGCTGCCGCACGCTGCGGCTGCCCTATCTGCCCACCCGGCGCAACGCCCCCGCGCGTCAGTTCCTGGAGCAGCTCTCCGGCAGCGCCGTCGGCGCCGAGGACCCCGCGGGCGTCGTCGACGTGCGGGTCGCCGACTGGGCCGAAGCCGCGGCGCTCGCGCCGTAGAGCCGCCCGGGCCACGGCCCGCCCGGCCCGCACCCCGTCCAGACCACACCCCGTCCAGACCACACCCCACCCGGCCGGCCGTCCGGCCTGCCAACCGCCCAGGCGCCGGTTCCGCGTGCCCGGGGCCGGGAGCCGCGAGAGCGCTCCCGGCCGCCGCCCGCCCGCCCGGCGCCGTACAGAGGGAACGAGGGAACCACTCCATGAATCCCAGTACGAGACCACGGCCCGCACACGTCCGAGGGCGGTGGCGGCGCCTGGCCACCGCGCTGACCGGCTGCGCGGCCCTCATGCTGGCCACCGTCGCGTCCGCCGACACCACCACCACGGGCAACGCCGCGAACGCCGCCGCGTCCACCCAGAACCGCAGCGTCCCGGTGAAACCCGAGTGGGTCAGCGCGGGCCAGAACAACCACAACACCCGCCATGCCGCCACCGAGCGCACCATCGGCCCCCAGAACGTGGGCAGGCTGGCGCCGAAGTGGACCTTCACCACCGCGGGCGACGTCTCCGCCACCCCCACCGTCGTCAACGGCACCGTGTACGTGCCCGACTGGGGCGGCAAGCTGTGGGCCATCGACGCCGACAGCGGCAAGGAGATCTGGTCGAACACGATCACCTCGTACGACGGGGTCGAGGGGCACATGTCCCGGACCAGCCCCGCGTACTGGAAGGGCAGCCTCTACCTCGGCACCGGCACGCTGACGACGAAATCGCTCAAGAGCGCGTACCTCA
Source organism: Streptomyces sp. NPDC054863 (assembly GCF_053610825.1). Lineage (NCBI taxonomy): Bacteria > Bacillati > Actinomycetota > Actinomycetes > Kitasatosporales > Streptomycetaceae > Streptomyces > Streptomyces sp. NPDC054863. Next base: position 37,426 of record NZ_JBSGZD010000048.1, read on the forward strand.
TCTCCGTCGACGCCAGGACCGGCAAGAAGCGCTGGCTGACCAAGGTCGACGAGGACCCGACGACGGTCATCACCTCCTCCCCGACCGTGGACAACGGGGTGGTGTACGTGGGGACGTCCTCCAAGGCGTCGACCCTGCACGAGAAGCCGGAGTTCCGCGGCGCTGTCCTGGCGATCGACGCCCGCACCGGCAAGATCCTGTGGAAGACGCACACCATTCCCAAGGGCTACACCGGCGCCTCCGTGTGGGGCAGCCAGCCGGTGGTCGACCACAAGCGCGGCCTGGTCTACGTGGGTACGGGCAACAACTACACCTCGCCGCCCGGCGTCTGCGTGAACCCGCAGCAGAAGGACTGCACCCCGCCGGACAAGGACAACCACTTCGACAGCGTGCTCGCCTTCGACCTGAAGAGCGGCAAGCTCAGGTGGGCCCATCACACCCTGACGGCCGACACCTGGATGATGTACATGCAGAACCAGGCGCCGGACTTCGACTTCGGCTCGGCCCCGAACCTCTACACCACCGAGATCGACGGCAAGCCGAAGGACCTGCTCGGCATAGGCCAGAAGAGCGGTGTCTACTACGCGCTCGAACCGGCCACCGGCAAGGTCGTGTGGCAGACGCAGGTCGGTCCCGGCGGTCCGCTGGGCGGCATCCAGTGGGGTTCGGCCACCGACGGCAAGCGCATCTACGTCGGCATCGGCAACGGCGATCACCTGCCCTGGGAGATCACCGCGGCCGACGGCACCAGGTCCACGGTGAGCAGCGGCTTCTTCGCCGCGGTCAACGCCGCGACCGGCAAGATCGAGTGGCAGACCGCCGACCCCCAGGGCAAGGAGGGCAAGTGGCTTGACGACTCCTTCATCACCAGCGCCAACGGCGTCATGTACGCCGGCTCCTCGGCGCCCACCGGCACCAACATGTACGCGCTGGACGCCGCGACCGGGAAGATCCGGTGGGACTTCGCCAGCGGTGGTTCCGTCTTCGGCGGGGCCGCCGTGGTCGACGGCAGCGTGTACTGGGGCTCGGGCTACTACATCTCCAACGTGGGCGAGGGGCTGAGCGGTCACAACAACAAGCTCTACCGCTTCACCCTCGACGGCCGCTGACGCACCGTCCGTACCCGCGGAACACACGGAACGGCCCGGGCAGATCC
>NZ_JBSGZD010000049.1:0-38496 GCF_053610825.1 Streptomyces sp. NPDC054863
TGCTCGTACGGCGAGCACGTGCCCGGGCCGCTTTCCCGTGGCGGTCTGCTACTGCATGACCGCCATGGCCAGCGCGCGGCGGGCGCGGAGCGAGACGCGCTCCGCGCGGCGCTGCATGCGCCGGGCGGCGACCAGGCGCACGGCCTGGCGTTCCGCGTCGGCTTCCCGCCGACGCTCTTGCATATGGGCACGAGCCATGGCTTCTGGGATGAGTTGCATCTCGCGGGTCCTGTTCTGACGCGAGGCGTTCGCGCCGATGGTGCTTGCGGTGGAGGTTGCGGAGCCGGACGGCTCGTACGTGGTGGGGATCATCGGGTCCTGCTTCTGGGGATCGTGCGTGTGGGGGCGGTCAATGGGTCCTGTGCCGGTGATGTTCATGCGGCGACCGGGTTCTTGCGCGGACGGCCACGCGGACGCTTGCGGGCGACAACGACGCCCTGGACGAAGAGCTCGCCGCCCCAGACGCCCCAGGGCTCGCGGCGCTCCTTGGCACCGGCGAGGCAGGCCTCGACCAGCGGGCAGGTGCGGCAGAGCGCCTTGGCGTACTCGACGTCGGCCGGGGACTCGGCGAAGAAGACCTCCGGGTCGTACGAACGGCAGGGGACGGGCACGCCGAGGTTCTCGATGGCGTCGTCGAGCGCGGTGAGCGCAGTGAGGGGGGTCAAGGTGGAGTCCTCCGTGAGACCGGGCGGCGGGATCGGGTGGGAAGTCGGTACGGACGGGGCGTGCGTGTCGAGTTGCACGGTGGTGGGTTCCTCGTCTGTTCGTTCCGGCCTGTTGGCCGAGTGGTGGCTGGTACCGGGTACTGCTTGGTCCCGAGGCCCCTTCGTCCTGTCGTTCCGTTTCGGGAAAAACAAAAGGGCCGCGGATCCCGGGTGGGGTTCCGCGGCCCTGAAGGCGCCGGTCTGATCGTCGATCAGACTGGATCACTCCAGGGTTCGAGCCCACGGAAGGCCCACATCAGGTGGTGCTGCGTCGTCGCCTGCGTCTTCGATCCGGCACCGGTCGCCGCAAACGCATAGGCCTTCGCCTGTGCCTTTGCTACTGCTGCTTCCGGTGCCTCGGTCGGTCGCTCATTGCGCTCCCGGACGGGGAGGCTCGCCAGGGCAGCCGGGCTGACGGCGGAGATGCCGGACAGACCGGTGCCGTGCAGCGAAGCGGTGGCGCCGAGCGAGACGACAGCAGAGAGCGAAGAGCCGAGGGTGCAGGTGGAGACGACAGAGCGATCGGTCATTTTGTTGAAGTCAATGAAGCTGGTCACTGCAATCGCCTCCTCTCGGCGTCTAGATGGTCCGGGCCGAGGCCTGGACACGCGTATTCGGATAAGTACAGCACAAAAACAGGGCTTCAGAGAAGAGCCGCTGTTCCCGTGGTTAAGAACCTATGGGGCTCCCGGGGACTAGCGCAAACTATTTTTTCGACGAGTTTTCCTCAGTCCGGGACCCCGCCCCCGCCGAGCTCCTGACCTGCACAGAGGGCCAGGACGTCGGTTCCGTAGAGCCGCAGCTTGCGGGCACCGACACCGGCGATCCTGACCAGGTCGCCCTCGGCGTCGGGCCTGGCCTCGGCGATCGCCATGAGGGTCTTGTCGGTGAAGACGCAGTACCCGGGCTGTCCGAGCTTCCCGGCCTGGGTCTCGCGCCAGTCGTGCAGCCGCTCGTACAGCCCCTCGTCCATGTCGGAGGGGCAGTCCTCGCAGCGCATCAGCTTCATCTCGCCGCCGTCGATGAGCGTCTTGCCGCACACCCGGCAGCGGATCGGCCCCCGGAAGGCGCGCACGGCGGTGCCGGGCGCGGCCCCGGACGAGGACGAGCCGCCGCCCGCCGCCGCCCGGGACACCTGGCTCCCGGAGCCGGGGCGCAGGCCCTTCAGGAAGCGGCTGGCCGTGCGGGAGGGGCGTCCGCCGGGTGAGCGGGCGAGCGCCCAGGACAGGCTCAGATGGACACGGGCCCGGGTGACGCCGACGTACAGCAGGCGGCGCTCCTCCTCCACCTGCTCGTCGGTCTTCGCGTACGTGATCGGCATCATGCCCTCGGTGAGGCCGACCAGGAACACGGCGTCCCACTCCAGGCCCTTCGCGGCGTGCAGCGAGGCGAGGGTGACGCCCTGGACGGTGGGCGCGTGCTGGGCGGCGGCCCGCTCCTCCAGTTCCTTGACCAGGTCGGCGAGGGTGACCTGCGGCGCGGCCTTGGCGAAGTCCTCCGCGAGCCGGGCCAGTGCGGCGAGGGACTCCCAGCGGTCGCGGGCCGCGCCGGAGCCTGCCGGGGGGGTCGGTTTCCAGCCGCTGCCGCTGAGGATGGCGCGGACCTGGGCGGGCAGGCCCTCGACGCCGTCGAGCAGGGAGTCGTTGCGGCCGAACCGGGCCGCGCTGCGCAGTGCGGCGATCGCCTCGCGCACCTCGGGACGCTCGAAGAACCGCTCGGCCCCGCGCAGCAGGTAGGGCACCCCGGCGTCGGCGAGCGCCTGCTCGTACACCTCGGACTGGGCGTTGATGCGGTACAGCACGGCGATCTCGCCGGCCGGGACGCCCGCGGCGATCAGGTCCCGGATGCGGCGGGCGGTGCCCTCGGCCTCGGCGGGTTCGTCGCCGTACTCCCGGAAGACGGGGACGGGGCCCGGGTCGCGCTGCGAGATCAGCTCAAGGCGGTGCTCGGCGGCGCGGCCGGTGGCCGGGGCGAGGACGCCGTTGGCGAGGTGGACCACCTGGGGGGTGGAGCGGTAGTCGCGGATCAGCTTGACGACGGTCGCCTCGGGGTGGCGGGTGCGGAAGTTCAGCAGGTGGTCGGGGGTGGCGCCGGTGAAGGAGTAGATCGTCTGGTTGGCGTCGCCGACCACGCAGAGGCTGTCGCGGTCGCCCAGCCACAGGTCGAGCAGCCGCTGCTGGAGCGGGCTGACGTCCTGGTACTCGTCGACGACGAAGTGCTGGTACTGGCGGCGGAACTCGTCGGCGATGAGGTGCTGGTCCTGGAGGATGCCGACGGTCAGCAGCAGCACGTCCTCGAAGTCGATGACCGAGCGCTCGCGCTTCAGCTGCTCGTACGACGCGTAGATCTGGCTGATTTCCGACGGGGTGCGGGGGGCCTCGCGGTGTGCCTTGGCGATTTCGGCGGGGTAGTCGCCGGGGACGATCTGGGTGACCTTGGCCCATTCGATCTCTGCCGTCACGTCACGCAGCTCGCCCCGGTCGAGGCGGATGCCGAGGTGTCCGGCCGCCTCGGCGACCAGCGCCACCTTGCGCTCGATCAGGCGCGGCAGGTCACCACCGACGGCCTTGGGCCAGAAGTAGCGGAGCTGGCGCAGGGCGGCGGCGTGGAAGGTGCGGACCTGGACGCCTCCCGCGCCGAGCTGGCGGAGTCGGCCGCGCATCTCGCCCGCGGCGCGCACGGTGAAGGTCACCGCCAGCACGCTTGTCGGCTCGTAGGTGCCCAGGCGTACTCCGTAGGCGATCCGGTGGGTGATCGCGCGGGTCTTGCCCGTACCGGCTCCGGCGAGGACGCACACCGGCCCGTGCAGGGCGGTCGCGACCTCGCGCTGCTCCGGGTCGAGCCCGTCGAGCACCGCTGCGGCCGTCTCCGGGACCTGCGGGAAAGGGGAGGAGTGCGTTGCTGCTGTCACCCTGCCATGCTGCCAGGTCTGCGGGGACGGGTGCGGCGGTTGTCCACAGGGGGTGGGCGTTGGTCGTACTAATGCGGGAATGGTGGGCGGGTCGCGTACGTTCGAGTCACTGGGAGTACGGATCAGTTCGGATTTACCCAGCGAATCAGAGGAGCAAGAGGGACATGTCGGGCACCGTGACGATGTACAGCACCACGTGGTGCGGCTACTGCCGCCGGCTCAAGGGCCAGATGGACCGCGAAGGCATCGCGTACAACGAGGTCAACATCGAGCACGACGCCGACTCGGCCGCGTTCGTGGAGAAGGCGAACGGCGGCAACCAGACCGTCCCGACGCTCCTGGTGGTTTCCCCCGCCGGCACCGAGTCGGTCATGACGAACCCGTCGCTGGCGCAGGTCAAGCAGGCGCTGGCCGCCGCCTGACCTCCTGTTGTACGCATGCGAGGTACGCATGCCTTGTACACAGGCCTGGTACGCAGGCCTGGTACGCATGAATGAACCGCCGCCCGGCGTATACCGCGGGCGGCGGTTCTTTCGTACGTGCGACGAGGTCAGGCCGCGCGGCCCTGCTTCGGCAGGGGTTCGCCGTACCAGAGCTCGATCAGGCGGGCCGCGATCGAGATGCCGTACGGCGGGAGCACCTCGCCGGACTCGAAGGCGGCGGTGAGGTCCGCGCGGGAGAACCAGCGGGCCTCCTCGATCTCCTCGCCGTCGACGTTGATCTCGGAGCTGGTGGCGCGGGCCATGAAGCCGAGCATCAGGCTGGAAGGGAACGGCCAAGGCTGGCTGGCGACGTACTCGACGTCGCCGACCACGACGCCCGCCTCCTCGAAGACCTCGCGGGCCACCGACTGCTCGATGGACTCGCCCGGCTCGACGAAGCCCGCGAGGGTCGAGAAGCGGCCCTCGGGCCAGTGCACCTGACGGCCGAGGAGCGCGCGGTCCTGATCGTCGGTGACCAGCATGATCACCGCGGGGTCGGTGCGCGGGTAGTGCTCGGCGCCGCAGGCCTGGCAGCGGCGGATGTGTCCGGCGGCGGCGATCACGGTGCGCTCGCCGCAGCGGGAGCAGAAGCGGTGCAGGCGCTGCCAGTTCTCCAGGGCGACCGCGTGCACCATCAGGCCCGCGTCCCGGGGGGAGAGCAGCAGGCCCGCCTCGCGCAGCCCGGCCGCGCGCGCGGACTGGTCCATGCGGCCCGGGAGGGTGTCCTTCTGGAGGGCGAAGTAGCTGACGCCGTCGTCGTCGGTGCCCAGGAAGTAGCGGTGGGTCTCGGTGACGGGGGCCTCGAAGGCGGGGGTCATGACCAGCTCGGTGCGGCCGTCGGGGGTGTCGTCGACCAGCGCCTGCCCGCCGGAGACGACGAAGACGCGGGTCGAGGGGTGGCTCCAGGCGGCGGCCAGCCAGGCCTCGTCCAACCGGTGGTGCGCGGCGCGGTCGATACCGCTGGGGGCGGAGAGGGCGAGGGGGCGGTCGGGGCCCCCGGTGGGGGTCAGGCTGGTGCTGCTGGTGGTGCCGGTCGTACTGGTGGTGCTCGCGGTGACGCCGTTGTCGGTGCTGGTGCTCACAGGTGCTTCCAACTCCCCCGGGTGGATCGGGATTCTGTTCTGCTCAGCGGTTGTTCTGTTCTGCTCAGCGGTTGTTCTGCTCTGCTCAGCGGTTGTTCTGCTCTGCTCGGTAGTGGTGCCGCTCTGCTCAGCGGTTGTCCTGCGCGGCGAGGTCGCCCCACAGGTACGCGGTGGTCTCGACGCCCTTGAGCAGCAGGTCCAGCTCGACCTTCTCGTTGGGCGCGTGCCAGCCGTCGGACGGTACGGAGATGCCCAGGAAGAGGACGGGTGCGCCGAGGACGTCCTGGAGGTCGGCGGCCGGGCCCGAGCCGCCCTCGCGCGTGAAGCGGACCGGCTGCTCGAAGGCGCGGCCCATGGCCCGCACGACGGACTGCAGGGCGGGGTGGTCGAGCGGGGTGAGGCAGGGGCGGGTGGCGGCGCCGAAGGTGATCTCGTACCGGATTCCGGCCGGGACGCGGGGGGCGATCCAGTCCCGTACCGCCTGCTCGATCTTGTCCGGGTCCTGTCCTGCGACGAGGCGGAACGACAGCTTCAGCTCGGCGGACGCGGGGACGACGGTCTTGCCGCCGGGGCCCTGGTAGCCGCCGCCGATGCCGTTGACCTCGGCGGTCGGGCGGGCCCAGATGCGCTCCAGCGTGGAGTACCCGGCTTCGCCGTGGGTGGCGTACGACTTGGCGGTGCTCAGCCACTTCGCCTCGTCGAAGGGGAGCTCGGCGAAGAGTGCGCGCTCCTGGTCGGTGAGGGGGACGATGCCGTCGTAGAAGCCGGGGACGGTGATGTGTCCTTCCTCGTCGTGCAGGGCGGCGACCACGCGGGCGGCGACGGTGGCGGGGTTGGGGACCGCGCCGCCGAAGGAGCCGGAGTGGATGTCCTGGTCGGGGCCGCGGAAGGTGATCTCGCAGTCGGCGACGCCGCGCATGCCGGTGCAGACGGTCGGGGTGTCCTCGGACCACATGCCGGTGTCGGAGACGATCACGGTGTCGGCGGCGAGGCGCTCCCGCTGCTGCTCGATGAGCGCGCGGAAGTGCGGCGAGCCGGACTCCTCCTCGCCCTCGATCAGCAGCTTGAGGTTGACTGCGGGGGCGGTGCGGCCGGTGGCGGCGAGGTGCGCGCGCACGCCGAGCGTGTGGAAGAACACCTGGCCCTTGTCGTCGGCGGCGCCCCGGCCGTACATCCGGCCGTCGATCGTCGTCGGCTCGAAGGGCTCCGTGTGCCAGCCGTCCTCGCGGGCGGCGGGCTGCACGTCGTGGTGTCCGTAGACCAGGACCGTGGGGGCGTCCGCGTCGCCCGACGGCCACTCGGCGAAGACCGCGGGGGCGCCGTCGGTGGGCCAGATCTCGGCGACCGGGAATCCGGTCTCGCGGAGCTTGGCGGACAGCCATTCGGCACTGCGCCGTACGTCCTCGGCGTGCTCGGGCTGGGCCGAGACGGAGGGGATGCGCAGCCACTCGGCCAGGTCGGCGAGGAAGGCGGTGCGGTGCTCCTCGATGTACGTACGGACGGCGCTGTCCGGGGTGTCGCTCATGACCTTGAGCCTAACTCTCCGGGGGAGGTGCGGCGTCCGGCGCCCAGGTCGCGCTCTCGTCGGCCGGGGGTTCGCCGGAGAGGATGCGCTCCAGCTCCGGGCGGCCCGGCAGGCGGGTGGGGCGGACGACCTCGCCGCTTCGTACGTACAGGAATGTGGCCAGAACCTCATCGGGGCGCAGTCCGTGCAGCTCGGCCCAGGCCAGTCGGTAGATGGCGAGCTGGAGGGGGTCGGCGGCCCGGGTGCGGCTGGTCTTCCAGTCGACGATCTCGTACGCGCCGGTGGCTTCGTCGCGGTAGACGGCGTCGATACGGCCGCGGATCACGCGGCCCGCGAGGGTGAGGTGGAACGGGGTCTCGGTGCGGTGCGGGGTGCGGCGGGCGTACGCGGTGCGCTCGAAGGCCTCTTTGAGGGCGGCCAGATCGCGCTCGTCGGCGATCTCGGCGTCGTCCTCGTCGCCGCCGGGCAGCTCCTCGGGGCCGAGCATCGGGAGGGGGAGCTCCTCGAAGCGGGACTCCACCCAGGCGTGGAACCGGGTGCCGCGCCGGGCGGCGGGCTGCGGCGGCCTGGGCATGGGGCGGGCCAGCTCCTGGGCGAAGCCGTCGGGGTCGGCGGCGAGGCGCATGAGCTGGGTGGCGGAGAGGGCCGGCGGAACGGGGACGTCGCGGGTGGTGGCACGGGAGCGCCGCAGCTCGTCGGAGAGGGCGTCGAGGTCACGGTCCCAGGAAGCGACGGCTCGGGACTCTTCGGGGGTGAGGGGCGCGGGGGGCGCAGGCGCAAGGGGCGCAGGGAGCGGCACGGTGGGACCGGAGGGGTCCGGGTGCTCACGAGCGGATACACCTTCGTGGCCCAGCGCCGAGGTGCCGGGGCTGTCGTGCTCGTGGCCCAGCGCTGCGGTACCGGAAGTGCCAGAGGTGGCGGAGGTGCCAGAGGTGGCGTGCTCGTGACCCAGCGCCGAAGTGCCGGGGCTGTCGTTCTCGTGGCCCAGCGCTGCGGTCCGGGGGGTGCCAGAGGTGACGGGGGTACCAGCGGCGGCATGCTCGTGGCCCGGTGCCGAAGTGCCGGGGCTGTCGTGCTCGTGGCCCAACGCTGCGGTACGGGGGGTGCCAGCGGTGGCGTGCTCGTGGTCCGGTGCCGAGGTGCCAGGGGTGGTGTGCTGCGCCGCGCCGGGGTCCGGGCGCCGGGTCGAGAGCGCGTCCCAGTCGGCGGCGGACTCCGCGTCGTCCGGGGCGGCCCACTCCTCGGGGTCGTCGGGGGCCTCCGCCGGGATCCAGTCGTCCCAGGCCGTCGGTGACGGCGACGGCGGGGGCGGGGGCTGCGGGGTGTTCCGGAGGGCGTCCAGGTGGGCGCGGACCGTGCCGGCCGCGCGGCGGCGGCGGGCCAGGGCCTCGTCGTCGAGCGGAAGCGGCCAGGCGCGGTCGGTGGCCGGCTCCTGGAGGGCGGGGTTCTCCTCACCCTCCTCCGGGTGCTCCGCCCACACCTCGATCTCGCCGAAGCCGGCCGCGGAGTGCTCGTACAGCGCGGTGAGGAAGTCGGAGGGGCCGCGCGGCTTCTTCTGGGACGGGCCCCACCAGTGGCCGGAGCCGAGCAGCAGGCTGCGGGGGCGGGTGAACGTGACGTATCCGAGGCGGAGTTCCTCGGTGTGCTGGTGGTCCTTCATCAGGTCCTTGAAGGCCTTCATGCCCTTGGCGTCCCACTCCTCCACGTCGGGGAGGGTCTGTGCGTCGCCGCGCAGGGCGTGCGGCAGGACCTTGGCCTGGGAGGTCCACGCGTCGCGGGTCTGCTCGCTGGGGAAGGTGCCCTTGACCAGGCCGGGGGCGGCGACCACGTCCCACTCCAGGCCCTTGGACTTGTGCGCGGTGAGGACCTTCACCGTGTTCTCGCCGCCGGGCAGTGCGTGGTCCATGCCCTTCTCGTACTGGGCGGCGGTGTGCAGGAAGCCGAGGAAGGCGAGCAGGGTCGCCTCGCCGTCCAGCGAGGCGAAACCGGCCGCCGTGTCGAGGAAGCTGTTGAGGGTCTCGCGGCGGCGGGCGGCCAGGGCCCTCGGGGAGGCGGAGAGTTCGACTTCGAGGCCGGTGGTGTGCAGGACGCGGTGCAGGACGTCCATGAGCGGGTCGGCCAGCGAGCGGCGCAGCTCGCGCAGTTCGAGGGCGAGGTGGGCGAACCGCACCCGGGCCTCCGCCGAGAACGGCAGCCCGTCGTCCGCTTCCCCCGCCGACTCCAGGAAGGTGTCGAGGGCGTCGGCGAGCGATATCACCTCGGACGGGTCGACCCCCTCGACGGCCTCCGCCAGCCTGCGGTCGGGGTCGTCGTCGGCGCCGCTCCCCCGGTGCACGAGCAGCCGCGCGCGCCGGCCGAGCAGTGCCAGGTCGCGGGGGCCGATCCGCCAGCGGGGGCCGGTGAGCAGCCGTACGAGGGAGGCGTTGGCACCCGGGTCCTGGAGGACTTCGCAGACCGCGACGAGGTCGGCGACCTCGGGCAGGTGCAGCAGCCCGGACAGGCCGACCACCTCGACGGGGATGTCGCGGGCGACCAGGGCCGCCTGGATCGCGGGGAAGTCGCCCGCCGTGCGGCACAGGACGGCGATGTCCTGGGGTTCCTTGCCCGTGCGCACCAGGTGGGCGAGGGAGTCGGCGATCCAGTCGATCTCCTCCTCGTGCGTACGGAGGAGGGCGCAGCGGACGATGCCGTCGCGCTCCGCGCCGGGGGCGGGGCGCAGGGCCTCGACGCCGCGGTGCATGGCGCGCAGCGGGGTGGCCAGGCCGTTGGCGAGGTCGAGCAGGCGGCCTCCGCTGCGGCGGTTCTCGCTGAGCGAGTAGCGGTCGGCGGGGCGGCCGTCCTCGTGCGCGAAGTGCTCGGGGAAGTCGTCGAGGTTGGCGACGGAGGCGCCGCGCCAGCCGTAGATCGCCTGGCAGGGGTCGCCGACCGCTGTGACCGGGTGCCCGGTGCCACCGCCGAACAGCCCCGAAAGCAGCAGCCGTTGGGCCACCGAGGTGTCCTGGTACTCGTCGAGCAGGACCACCCGGAACTCGCCGCGCAGCGCGGCACCCACCTCGGGCAGGGCGGCGAGCCGGGCGGAGAGCGCGATCTGGTCGCCGAAGTCGAGGAGGTCCCGGCTGCTCTTCTGCTCCCGGTACCGGACGGTCAGTTCGAGGAGTTCCCGGCGGGCTTCGGCGGCCTCGGGGACCTTGCGCAGGTCGGCGTTGGAGAGCTTGACGCCTTCCAGGGTGCGCAGCAGCTCCGTGTCGTACGTCCGGAGGGTCTGCGGTGTGACGAGGTGCTCGGCGAGCTCCGCGTCCAGGGCGAGGACGTCGCTGACCAGGCTGGCGAAGGACCTGGTGAGGGCCGGGTACGGGCCGGGGGCCTCGCGCAGGACGCGGGCGGCGAGCTGGAAGCGGGTGGCGTCGGCGAGGAGGCGGGCGGAGGGTTCGAGGCCGATGCGCAGGCCGTGGTCGGTGAGGAGCTGCCCGGCGAAGGCGTGGTAGGTGGAGATGCGGGGTTCGCCGGGAGGGTTGTCGGGGTCGATGGCGTCGGGGTCGGTGATCCCGGCGCCGATCAGGGCCTTGCGGACGCGCTCGGCGAGCTCGCCGGCCGCCTTGTTGGTGAAGGTGAGGCCGAGGACCTGCTCGGGGGCGACCTGGCCGGTCCCCACCAGCCACACCACGCGGGCGGCCATCACCGTCGTCTTGCCCGATCCGGCCCCGGCCACGATGACCTGCGGGGCGGTGGGTGCCGTGATGCACGCCAGCTGCTCCGGGGTGAACGGGATGCCGAGGAGCTGCTTGAGCTGCTCGGGGTCGGTGATTGTGGTGGTCACCTCGAAAAGGCTATCCGCCCCCACTGACAACGACCGTCACAGCACCTCTCACCAGGCACTTTCCCCGCTGGGACGGTCACTCCACGATGTGCCGGCCCTCCGGCTGCGCGCTGCACGACGCCCGGAAAGCGCAGTGCGTGCACTGCTGGCCGGTGCTCGGTGCGAACCTCTCGTCGAGGACCCGGCCGGCCGCGGTGGCCAGCAGGTCGCCGACCCACTCCCCCGCGAGGGGCTGCTGGGCCTGGATCTTCGGGAGGTCCTCGCCGCCGTCCTTCTTGGCGGCGCCCTGCCGCAGCTGGACGAGTTCCGCTCCGCCGGGCCCGGGGTTCCGGCCGCCGAAGACGTCGTCGACGGCGCCCTCGCGGACGGCCAGCTGGTAGACGGCGAGCTGCGGGTGGTGGGCGACCTCGTCGCGGGTCGGGGCGGACTTGCCGGTCTTGAAGTCCACGACGTACGCCCGGCCCTGTGCGTCCGTCTCGACGCGGTCCATGGAGCCGCGGATGCGCACCTCGTACTCGCCGCCCGCCTCCAGCGTCACGTCGAAGCCGTGTTCGGTGGCGACGGCGGTGCGCCCGCCGCGGTCCATGACGTGCCAGGCGAGGAAGCGCTCCAGCGCCACGCGCGCGTGCTCCTTCTCCTGCCGGGACTTCCAGGGCGCGTCGAAGGCGAGCGCGTCCCACACGGAGTCGAGCCGCTCCATGAGGACGCCCAGATCGGCGGGCGTACGGCCGGATGCGACCTCGTCGGCGAGTACGTGGACGACGTTGCCGAAGCCCTGGGCAGCGGTGGCGGGGGCGTCCGCCTTGACCTCGCGCCCCAGGAACCACTGCAGGGAGCAGGTGTTGGCGAGCTGGTCGAGGGCGCTGCCGGACAGGGCGACGGGCTGGTCCCGGTCGCGCAGCGGCACCGCGCTGTGCGTCGGCTCGTACAGACCCCACCAGTTGTTCGGGTGGGCGGCGGGCACCATCGGCCGGTCGTCCTCGTCGCTGAGCGCGGCCAGCCGGGCGAGTCTGCGGGCGGCGGCGTCGCGCAGGGCGTCGGAGGCGTCCGGATCGACGGTGGTGGCGCGCAGTTCGGCGACGAGCGCGGCGACGGCGAGGGGACGGCGGGGGCGCCCCGTGACGTCGCGGGGCTCGACGCCGAGTTCGGTGAGGAAGCGGGAGGGCTGGTCGCCGTCGTCGGCGGGGGCCTTCACCGCGGTGACGACGAGGCGTTCACGGGCGCGTGTGGCGGCGACGTAGAAGAGGCGGCGCTCCTCGGCGAGGAGTGCGCCGGGGGTGAGGGGTTCGGCGAGGCCGTCGCGGCCGATCCGGTCGGCCTCCAGGAGGGAGCCGCGACGGCGCAGGTCGGGCCAGAGTCCTTCCTGCGCCCCGGTGACGACGACCAGCCGCCACTCCAGGCCCTTGGCGCGGTGGGCGGTCATCAGCCGTACCGCTTCGGTCCTCACGGTGCGCCTGCTGAGGGTGTCGGCGGCGATGTCCTGGGCGTCCAGCTCCTCCAGGAAGTTGAGGGCGCCGCGTCCCCCGGAGCGTTCCTCGGCGCGGGCCGCCGTGTCGAACAGGGCGCATATGGCGTCCAGGTCGCGGTCCGCGTTGCGCCCGGCGGGGCCGCCGCGCAGGGCGGCCCGCTCCAGCCGGCGCGTCCAGGTGGTGCTGCCCGCCCACAGTTCCCACAGGGCCTCCTCGGCGGTGCCGCCGCCTTGGAGGAGTTCGCGGGCCTCGCGCAGCAGGGCGCCGAGGCGCTGCGCCCCGCGCGCGTACGCGGGGTCGTGCGCGACGAGCCGCTCGGGCTCGGCGAGGGCGCGGGCGAGGAGTACGTCGGAGGGCGGCGGCACCTTGTTGCCCGCGGCGCGTTCCTCGTCGCGCAGGGCACGGCCGAGGCGGCGCAGGTCGGCGGCGTCCATGCCGCCGAGGGGGGAGGAGAGGAGTTCGACGGCGGTCTCGGTGCCGAGCCAGGCGGGGACGTGCGCGGGGGCGGCGCCGTCACCGTCGTCGGGGCCGTCCGCCGCCGCCTCAAGAGGTGCGTCGTCGGCACGGGGCGCGCCGTCGACGGGTTCCGCCGTGAACGGTGTCCTCGGCGCGTGCTCCAGCGCCGCCCGTGCCACCGCCCGGAGCGCCGTCAGCAGAGGGGTGACCGCGGGTTCGTGCCGCAGCGGAAGGTCGTCGCCGTCGATCTCCAGGGGCACCCCGGCCGAGGTCAGCGCGCGCCGTACCGAGGGGATCGTCCGGCCGCCCGCGCGGACGAGGACGGCCATCTCGCTCCACGGCACGCCCTCCTCAAGATGTGCGCGGCGCAGGATGTCCGCGACGTTGTCCAGTTCGGTGCCCGCCGTCGGGTAGGTGAAGACCTCGACCCGGCCGCCGTCACGGACCGGCGCGAGGTCCCGGTGGGCCTGCACCGCGGCGGCCGGCAGCCGGCCCAGCGGCATCCGCCGGGTGAGCAGCCGGGTCGCGGCGAGCAGTCCTGCGCCGGAGCGGCGCGAGGTGGTGAGGACCTCGACGCGGGCCGGGCTGCCGTCCGGGGCGCGGAAGGTCTGGGGGAAGTCGAGGATGCCGCCGACGTCGGCCCCCCGGAAGGCGTAGATCGACTGGTCGGGGTCGCCGAACGCCACCAGGGTGCGCCCCTGCCCGGCCAGCGCGTGCAGCAGCCGCACCTGCGCGGGGTCGGTGTCCTGGTACTCGTCGACGAACACGGCGTCATAGGCGGACGCGAGCCGTCCGGTCACCGCTTCCCGCTCGGCGAGCAGCACCGCGCGGTGCACCAGTTCGGCGTAGTCGAGGACGCCCTGCATTTCGAGGACGTCGAGGTACTCGGCGAGGAAGGTCGCCGCCGCCCGCCAGTCGGGGCGGCCGGTGCGGTCCGCGAAGTCCCGCAGGGCGTCGGGCCCGAGCCCCAGTTCGCGGCTGCGGGCCAGCACCGCGCGGACCTCGTCGGCGAAGCCGCGGGTGGTGAGGCAGGCGCGCAGTTCGTCGGGCCAGCTGACGTGGGCCAGACCGGCCTTCTCCAGGTCGATCTCACCGGCGAGCAGTTCCCGTACGGCCACGTCCTGTTCGGGGCCCGACAGCAGCCGCAGCGGCTCACTGAACAGGTCGCTGTCCTGGTGGGCGCGGACCAGGGCGTAGCAGAACGAGTGGAAGGTGGTGGCCTGTGGGGCCTGCTGGGCACCGAGGCGGAGCGCCATGCGGTCGCGCAGCTCGACGGCCGCCTTGCGGCTGAACGTCAGGACGAGGATCCGCTCGGGCCGGGTCCCCGCGGCCGCTCTGGAGGCGACCGCCTCGACGAGGGTCGTCGTCTTTCCGGTGCCGGGCCCCGCGAGGACGAGCAGGGGCCCCATCCCGTGGTCAACCACCGCGCGCTGCTGTGCGTCCAGCAGAGGAGGGTCCACCCGGCCCGGCGCGGTACGGACCAGCCGGTACGTGCCCGGGATCCGCTGCCGTGTCTGCCGATAGGGCTGGTGCGGCTGCGTCCGGTGCGTCCGGGAGGTCCCTGTGGAGCCCGAGGGGTCCGAGGAAATGGAGGTGCTCACGTGGATCGCCGGTCCTGGTGGGTGGTGTGCTGGTCTGCCCTGCGGCCGCGGGGAACGACTGTGCCGAGCGGGAAATGACTGTGCTGGGGGGACGACTGTGCTGTTCGGAGCCGCGCCGCGTGCAGCCGCGCCGTACGGGGCGGCTGTGCCGTGCGCGACGGACGTAGTGCGTGCTCCCGACGCTACGCCAGGGAGCACACGGGACGCAGCGGCTCCGCCGCCCCCGCGTCGGCCCCGGCGCACGCCGCCCTCTCCTGCCCCGCGTACTCCGTACGGTCCCAGGACAGCCCCGCGGCGCGCGCGATGGCGGAAGCTGGGCCCTGTGACCCGTACGATCCGCAGCGCCCCGGCCGGAGCCTCAGGAGCCGCCCCCGTGGCCGTTCCCGGGGCCGCCGCGCTCGCGGCCGTTCCCGGGGCCCTCGCCGCCGTCCCACCGGGCGCGCTTCATGTCCAGGCGCGGCAGGTGCCCCTCGGCGGTCCGCGGGACGGTGCGCAGCGGGGTGCCCTCCGCGTGGTACTGCTCCAGGGCCCGCTGTTCGTGACCGGGCAGCAGGTGGCCGTCCGCGCGGACGACACGCCACCAGGGCACCGCGCCCCCGTACAGCGCCATCACCCGGCCGACCTGCCGGGGGCCTCCCCTGTCCAGCCACTCCGCGACGTCCCCGTACGTCATCACCCGGCCCGGCGGGATCTGCTCCGCGACCGCCAGCACCTGTTCCGCGTACTCCGGGAGCTCGTCGCTCACGGCAGGATCGTCGCTCATCCGGCCCATCCTGCCCCATGCCACCGACAGTGCGGCGGCGGGCGCAGGTGCGCGGGCGGTGCCCGGGGCGACGGCGCGTGCAGCACCCTGACGCCCCACCGCACCGTCTGGTCATGCCACCATCATCCGGATGGTGACTGGTGAGCCGAGACCAAGAAGAGACGACGATGAAGGAGCAGGACGTGCAGCCTCGACCGGCGGCAGGCGCTCCTGACGCCGTCCCACGCCCGGACACGGACACCGCGGGCGCCCCTGTCACGGGCGCCCCCGACACCGGCGTTCTCGGCACGGACACCCGTGACACCAAAACTCCGGAGCCGTTCGCCGCAGCCGCGAACGGTGCCTCCGACCTGGCGGGCGAGGGACACGTGGAGCGCGTCTCCGGCGACGAGCCGCTGCTCGCCGCCCGGGTGCACCGTCCTGCCGACCTCGTGCGTCTGCTGTCCGGTCTGCTGGGCATCGCCTGTGTGATCGCCCTGGCATCGTTCGCTCACGGCACGGCGTCCGGACTTGAGCAGGACATCCTGGAAGGCACCAAGCAGACCCCGGTCGTGTTCGTGCGGCTGGCCGGTCTCGTCTCCAGCATCGCCGTGCTGATCCTGCCGGTCGGCTTCGCCATCGAGCGCCTGGTCAAACGCGACGGACTGCGGATCGCCGACGGTGTGCTGGCGGCGGTGCTCGCGCACGGCGTCGCCCTCGCCACCGATCTGTGGGTCTCCGGCCCCGCCCCCGAGGCGCTCCGGGAGGCGCTCACCCGGCTCGCCCACGACGGTTCCGGTGAGCTCACCGACCCGGTGCACGGCTACCTCGCCCCTGTGATCGCGTACATGACGGCGGTCGGGATGGCACGCAGGCCGCGCTGGCGGGTGGCGCTGTGGGCGGTGCTGCTGCTCAACGCGTTCGCGGTGCTGGTGGGCGGTCAGACGACGCCCCTGTCGATCGTCGTCACCGTGCTCATCGGCTGGACCGTGGCGTACGGCACCCTCTATGCGGTGGGCTCGCCCAATGTGCGGCCCACCGGGCAGACGCTGCTCGCCGGGCTGCGGCACGTGGGCTTCCGTCCGGTGACGGCGATGCGCGCCGAGGAGGCCCTCGACCTGGCCGACCCGAGCGACCGGGGGCGGCGCTACATCGTCACCCTGGAGGACGGTCCGCCCCTCGACATCACGGTCGTCGACCGCGAGCAACAGGCGCACGGCTTCTTCTACCGGGTGTGGCGCCGCGTCACTCTGCGCGGCATCACCCAGCGGCGGTCCATCCAGTCGCTGCGGCAGGCTCTTGAGCAGGAGGCGCTCCTCGCGTACGCGGCCATCGCGGCCGGTGCGAACGCCCCGAAGCTGATCGCGACCTCCGAGCTCGGCCCCGACGCGGTGATGCTCGTGTACGAGCACCTGGGCGGCCGGACCCTGGACTCGCTGCCCGACGAGGCGATCACCGACGAGCTGCTGCGGGGCGCCTGGCGCCAGGTGAAAGCGCTCCAGTCGCGCCGCATCGCACACCGCAGGCTGGCCGGCGACGCGATTCTGGTGGATCGTTCCGGCACGGTGATCCTGACCGACCTGCGGGGCGGTGAGATCGCCGCGGGAGACGTCGTGCTGCGGATGGACGTGGCGCAGCTGCTGACCACCCTGGGGCTGCGTGCGGGCGCCGAGCGGGCCGTCGCCGCAGCTGTGGACGTGCTGGGCCCGGACACGGTCGCCGACAGCCTTCCGCTGCTCCAGCCGATCGCGCTGAGCCGCTCCACGCGCGCGACGCTGCGCCGACTGGGCCGTGAGCGCTCGCAGCGACAGCGCGAGGCGGTGCTCGAAGCGTCGCAGGCCTCCAAGGAGGCGCGGGCCCGCGACAAGGGCGCGGAGGCCGCGGCGGGCGGGCGCAAGGCCGTACGCGCGGAGAAGAAGGCCGAGAAGGAGGCCATCGACGAGGCCGTGGAAGGAGCCAGGGAGGAGGACCTGCTGTCGCAGATCCGCCACCAGGTGCTGCTGATCCGCCCGCAGGCACCGGTCGAACCGGTGCGCCTGGAGCGCATCAAGCCGCGCACGCTGGTGAGTCTGCTGGCGGGCGCCTTCGCCGCGTACTTCCTGATCTCGGCGCTCCTCGAAAACCCGATCACCGACGCGTTCGCCCAGATGAAGTGGGGCTGGGTCGCCCTGGCCGCGATGTTCTCCGCGCTCAGTTACGTGGCGGCGGCGATGAGCCTGCTGGGCTTCGTGCCGGAGAAGGTGTCGTTCTGGCAGACCGTCAAGGCGCAGGTGGCCAGTTCGTTCGTGAAGCTGGTCGCGCCCGCCGCGATCGGCGGTGTGGCGCTCAACACCCGCTTCCTGCAGCGCTCGGGCGTACGTCCAGGACTCGCCGTGGCGAGTGTGGGCGCGTCCCAGCTGTTCGGCCTGGGCAGCCACATCGCTCTGCTGATGATCTTCGGATACGTGACCGGGACCGAGCAGACCTCCTGGGAGAACCCGTCCCGGACGGTGATCGCGGGCCTGCTGACGGCAGCGGTGCTGGCGATGATCGTGACGGCGGTGCCGTTCCTGCGGAAGTTCGTCGTCACGCGGGTGCGTTCGCTGTTCGCCGGTGTGGTGCCGCGCATGCTGGACGTGCTCCAGCGGCCGAAGAAGCTCATCACGGGCATCGGCGGCATGGTGCTGCTGACCGTGGTGTTCGTGATGTGCCTGGACGCGTCGATCCGCGCCTTCGGGGAGAGCGAGGCCGACCACCTGAGCTACGCCACTGTCGCGGTGGTGTTCCTCACGGCCAACGCGGTGGGTTCGGCGGTGCCGACGCCCGGCGGTGTGGGCGCGGTCGAGGGCGCCCTGATCGGTGCGCTGACGCTCGCGGGGCTGCCGCCGTCCATCGCGACTCCCGCGGTGATGCTGTACCGGCTGCTGACGTTCTGGCTGCCGGTGCTGCCGGGCTGGCTTTTCTTCAACTCGCTGACGCGCAAGGGTGCCCTGTAGCTGCCTCGAAGAGGCGGCCGGGGCACCCGCTTGGACCCCGGCGCGCGCGGTCCGGCCCGCCCCGGCGCACGATGGTGGGCATGCCTACCCCTTCCGCGCTGCGCGCTCCCGCACTGGCCGCCTCCGTCGTCGTCCTGCTGTCTCTCGCCGGATGTAGCGACGGCGGCGAGAGCAAGGGTGGGGGCGAGGGTGACAAGAAGCAGGACCTCGCCACCCAGGAACTGAAGTGGGAGGAGTGCCCGGCCCCCACCCCCGCGCAGGGCGAGGGCACGAAGCCCTCGCCGCTGCCGGGCGGCGCCGAATGGAAGTGCGCCACCATGCAGGTGCCGCGCGACTACGCGAAGCCGGACGGCGACCGCATCGAACTGGCCCTGATCCGGGCCGAGGCCGCCGACAAGGAGAAGCGCATCGGCTCGCTGATCTTCAACTTCGGCGGTCCCGGCGGCTCCGGGGTGACCACCCTGCCCAGCGCGGGCAAGGACTACGCCGAGCTCCGCTCCCGGTACGACCTGGTGAGCTTCGATCCGCGCGGGGTGGGCCGCAGCGCCCCCGTGAAGTGCCAGGACGACCAGGCGCTCGACGCCTATTACGCCGAGGACGCGACTCCCGACGACGCCGCGGAGGAGAAGGCCTACGCCGACGGCGTGAAGGCGTACGCCGACGCCTGCGAGAAGAACTCCGGCGCCGAACTGCCGTACGTCGGCACCACCAACGCGGCCAAGGACCTCGACCTGATGCGCCAGGTCCTCGGCGACGACAAGCTGTACTACTTCGGCATCTCGTACGGCACCGAACTCGGCGGTGTCTACGCCCACCTCTTCCCGAAGAAGGTCGGCCGGGCCGTCTTCGACGCGGTCGTGGACCCCACCCAGAAGACCGAGCAGAGTTCGCTGGGCCAGGCCAAGGGCTTCCAGCTCGCGCTGAACAACTTCGCCAAGGACTGCGTGGCCCGCGGCGACAAGTGCAAGCTGGAGGGCAGTACGCCCGAGGAGATCGAGGCCGGCATCGTCGCGCTCCTGAACCGCCTCGACAAGAAGCCGGTCCCGGCCACGGCCGGACGGCAGCTGACGCAGAGCCAGGCCACCAACGGCATCGTCCAGACGCTGTACTCGAAGGACTTCTGGCCGTACCTGGAGCAGGGCCTCGACGAGGCGGACGGCGGCAACGGCGCACTGCTCCTCGTACTCGCCGATTCCATGAACGGCCGCAACCAGGACGGCACCTACAGCAACATCGGGGCCGCCAACGCGGCCGTCAACTGCGTGGACTCCAAGGAGCGTTACGACGTCGCGTACGCCAAGTCGAAGGTCCCGGAGTTCCGCAAGGCCTCCCCCGTCTTCGGCGACTTCCTCGCCTGGGGCCTGTCCGGCTGTTCCTCGTGGCCGGTGCCGGGACAGTGGGAGACCCCGGACGTGAGCGCCCCCGGCGCGGCCCCGATCGTCGTCATCGGCAACACCGGTGACCCGGCGACCCCCTACGAGGGCGCCCGGAAGATGACCGAGAAGCTGGGCAAGGGCGTCGGCATCGAGCTGACGTACAAGGGCGAGGGTCACGGTGCGTACAACAGCGGGAACGCGTGCGTGAAGACGAACGTGGACAACTACCTTCTGGAGGGCAAGGTTCCGGCCGCGGGAACGGTCTGCGAGTAGGACGTGACCCCTGGGTCCACCCTGGGGTCCGCCCCCGGCCCGCACGGATTTCTCGTCACTGTCAGTGGTCGCCCCTAAGATATGGGTACTTGCTTTCGAACTCGAAGCAGGTGCGGGGAGACGCACGACGGGGGGCCATCCATGAAGTTGCGCAGCGCATGGCGCGGACGGGCAAGTGCCGTGGTGGCGACGGTGGTTCTGACCGCTGTCGCCGCCACCGGATGCAGTACGGACACCTTCCCGGAGGCGCCGCGGCTGGGGAAGAGTGGCGGAGGCGGGCAGTCCGCTTCCCCGCAGCCGCCGTCCCCCGATCCGCAGTCGTCCGTGCCCGCCTCGCTCACCGGGCAGCAGCTCGCGTGGAAGGGCTGCGAGGCACCCCGCAAGGCGCGCGGCAGCGAGGCCCTGCCGCCCGGCGGCGAGTGGCAGTGCGCCACCGCCAAGGTCCCCCTGGACTACGGAAAGCGGTCGGGCGAGACCCTCGGGATCGCCCTGATCCGGGCCCGCGCGACGGGCGGCGGGGACAAGCGGATCGGTTCGCTCCTGTTCAACTTCGGCGGTCCCGGCGGCTCCGGGGTGGCGACGCTGCCCGCCATGGGCGAGCTGTTCGACTCCCTGCGCGGGCGGTACGACCTGGTGGGCTTCGACCCGCGCGGGGTGGCGGACAGCTCCGAGATCGTCTGCCGCGACGACCCGGCGACGGAGGCCTCGCTCGCCCTGGACTCCACACCGGACACCCCCGCCGAGGAGAAGGCGTACTTCGACGACGCGAAGGCGTTCGGCGCGGGCTGCGCCCGGCGTTCGGGCAAGCTCCTCCCGCACGTCGGCACCACCGACGCCGCCCGCGACCTCGACGTCCTGCGGCAGGTCCTGGGCGACCGCAAGCTGCACTACTTCGGCTTCTCGTACGGCACCGAACTGGGCGGTGTGTACGCCCACCTGTTCCCGGAGAACGTGGGACGGCTGGTCCTGGACGCGGTCGTCGACCCCTCCGCCGACATCGTGGGGCACTCCCGCAACCAGGCCCTCGGATTCCAGCGGGCCCTCGACAACTACTCCCGCAGCACCGGTACGACGTCCACGGCGGGCACCGCACGGGTGGTGCGGCTGCTCGACCGGCTCGACCGGGAGCCCCTTCCGGCGGGCCCGGGGCGCAGGCTCACCCAGAGCCTGGCCCTCACCGGCATCATCGCCCCGCTCTACAGCCGGGACAGCTGGCCGGCCCTGACCCAGGCGCTGACCGCCGCCGAGAGCGGCGACGGAGCCCCGCTGCTGCGCCTGGCCGATTCGTACAACGACCGTGACGGGCAGGGCCACTACAGCACGGCGCACCACTCCCAGCGCGCCATCTCCTGCGCCGACACCAAGGGCCGGGTGAGCGCCGCCCAGGTCCGGGCCACGCACCTGGCGGACTTCCGCGAGGTCTCCCCCGCGTTCGGCCCCTACCTGGCCTGGGACCTGGCGGGCTGGTGCGCGTCCTGGCCGGTGCCGGGGGCGCACGGGACGCCGGAGGTGTCGGCTCCCGGCGCGGCGCCGATCCTGGTCGTGGGCGGCACGGGCGATCCGGCGACGCCGTTCGAGGGCTCGCTGCGGATGGCGGAGGAGCTCGGCAAGGGCGTCGGTGTGCACGTCACGTACAAGGGCGAGGGCCACGGGGCGTACCCGACCGGCAACAAGTGCGTCGTACGGGCCGTGGACGCCTACTTCCTGGACGGGAAGATACCGGCGGCGGGCACCGTGTGCTCGTAGGGGTCGCCCTGGTTCGGGTGTCCGGCTGCCGCTAGGCGGCCGGCCCCCTCCACACGGCGAGGAGGATCAGACCGCCGAGCGAGACCAGGCCGATGCCGCCCGCGGTCCACAGCGGGCCCAGCCCGGCTCCGACAGCAAGATCCACAGCCTCGTGGGCGCGGGCGCCCGCGGGCGATGCGGACGACAAGGGCAGCAGGAGGGGCGACGGGGAAGCAGCGGCGAGCATCATGCAGACGGAACCTCTCGGAGCACAAAGGGCATTACCGGACATGCCTACTTACCGTGCCCACCTGCCGGTATGCCCGTCTGCCGCTCCGCCCGCTCACTCGTTCGGGGAAAGCCGGAGGGGCCGGGCAGCCCCACGGCCGCCCGGCCCCTCCACACACCGCTCCGGTCTAGTAGACCGGCTTCTCCGGCTCGATCTGGTGGACCCAGCCGATCACGCCGCCGCCGACGTGCACCGCGTCCGAGAAGCCCGCCGACTTGAGGACGGCGAGGACTTCCGCACTGCGGACACCCGTCTTGCAGTGCAGGACGATCTTCTTGTCCTGCGGCAGGCCTTCCAGGGCGGTGCCCATCAGGAACTCGCCCTTGGGGATCAGCTTCGCGCCCGGGATCGAGACGATCTCGTACTCGTTCGGCTCGCGGACGTCGATGATCTCGATCTTCTCGTCGGCGTCGATCCACTCCTTGAGCTGCTTGGGAGTGATCGTGGAGCCGGCCGCCGCCTCCTGGGCCTCCTCGGACACGACGCCGCAGAAGGCCTCGTAGTCGATGAGCTCGGTGACGGTCGGGTTCTCGCCGCAGACCGCGCAGTCGGGGTCCTTGCGGACCTTGACCTGTCGGTACTGCATCTCCAGGGCGTCGTAGATCATCAGGCGGCCGACCAGCGAGTCGCCCACGCCGGTCAGGACCTTGATGGCCTCGGTGACCTGGATGGAGCCGATGGACGCGCAGAGCACGCCCAGCACGCCGCCCTCGGCGCAGCTGGGGACCATGCCCGGCGGCGGGGGCTCCGGGTAGAGGCAGCGGTAGCAGGGGCCGTGCTCGGACCAGAAGACCGAGGCCTGGCCGTCGAAGCGGTAGATCGAGCCCCATACGTACGGCTTGTTGAGCAGGACGCACGCGTCGTTGACGAGGTAGCGCGTCGCGAAGTTGTCCGTGCCGTCGACGATGAGGTCGTACTGGGAGAAGATCTCCATCACGTTCTCGGCTTCGAGCCGCTCTTCGTGCAGTACGACGTTCACGTACGGGTTGATGCCGAGGACCGAGTCCTTCGCGGACTCGGCCTTCGAGCGGCCGATGTCGGCCTGGCTGTGAATGATCTGGCGCTGCAGATTCGATTCGTCGACCTCGTCGAATTCGACGATGCCGAGCGTGCCGACACCTGCGGCGGCGAGGTACATCAGAGCGGGTGACCCGAGGCCGCCGGCACCCACGGCAAGCACCTTGGCGTTCTTCAGGCGCTTCTGCCCGTCCATCCCGACGTCCGGGATGATCAGGTGGCGGGAGTACCGACGGACCTCGTCGACGGTGAGCTCAGCAGCTGGCTCAACCAGGGGTGGCAGCGACACGGGAACTCCGGTGGTCGGTAAATCAATACGGTTGTTCTCCGCGTAACACTGCCACGCCCCTTCTCATTCCGAGACACCCGGTCCGATGCGCGAGACGATTTCGTCCCAGTACCCGGGCAGCGCCTCCCAGGGGCTGCCCACCTGGTCACCCGCCCTGTCCCGGTCCGTACGGTCCGTGAACCAGATCGTCCCGGCACCCTGCCAGCGCGCGATGCGCAGCGCCTCCTCAAGATGCGTGCGCGGCACCCCGTGCACCAGGTGGCAGAACCGGGACGCCGGGTAGGAGGCCGTCCACGGGGCCGCCTGCGACCAGCGGTAGTCCGTCCACGGCCCGGAGAAGGTCACCAACTGGTCGGCGGTCTCGGCATATCCGGCGTACGGATGGGTGCCGTGCCCGAGGACCAGACGGACGCCGTCGCGAGTGTCCCCACCGGCTCCCCCGCCTGCATCCCCACCCGCGTCCCCGTTGGCGGTGCCCGCCCCGTCGAGCATCGACCGCAGGGTGTCGGTGAGCCGCCGGGTGGCGGGCAGTTCCTCCCGCTCGGCGGGGCAGCGGTCCAGGTAGAAGCCGTCGGCCCGGTACCAGTCCAGGAAGCGCTGCGCATCCGTCACCAGCTCGCCGAACGCCCTTGCCCCGTACGTCATGTCGAGGTGTCCGAGCACCCGGAGCCCCGCGTTGCGCAGCCGCCCCACGGCTTCGAGGCAGTGCGGGTCGGGGCGGGCGCCCGGCCCCTCGGCGACGTTGAGCACGGTCCAGTGCAGCGGGGCCGTGTGTCCGGGGCCTGCCGCGTACAGCCGGGAGAAGCGCAGGAGTTCGGCCCATTCGACGGGGGCGAGGAGCGGGTGCGCGTACCCCGGGACGCCGATCCCGAGCCGGTCCGCCCCGATGGCGGGGCTGAGCGTGCCGGAGGCGGTCAGATGCGGCACGCCGCCTCCATCCAGATGTCCGCGAGGGATTCCTCCAGATTGATCCGGGGCCGCCAGCCGAGCCGGTCGCGGGCGGTGCGCACGTCGGCCTGCTGCCAGCTTCCGCAGCCGTCGGGGTACGGGTACGGGGCCGCCCCGAGGTGTTCGGTGAGGGCGTCCGAGGAGCGGGGGGCGCCGATGGTCGGGACGCCGCCGTTGCGGACGGCGGCGCTGGCGGCGGCGGAGCTGGAGTAGCCGCTGGGGGCGTCCAGTTCGTGCAGGGCGCCGCCGTAGCCCGCGACCCGGGCGAGGACCGCGGCGGCGTCGCGCAGCCGCACCGCGCGCCCGGTGCCGATGTTGACGACGCCCTGGGCCGCGGACAGCGAGGCGGCGTGGACGGCGCGCGCCACGTCCCGTACGTCGACGAAGTCGCGCTGCACGCCGAGGCCGCTGAGCTTGAGTTCGCCGTCGCCTGACTGCATGGCGCGGCGCATCGCCTCGGCGAGGCGGCCGAGCGGCGATCCGGCGGGGGTACCGGGCCCGACCGGCGAGAACACGCGCAGCACGACGGCGTCCAGGCCCGAACCGAGGACGAGTTCCGTGGCGGCCAGCTTGCTGACGCCGTACGGGCCGCCGGGGCGCGGCACCGCGTCCTCCGCGGTGGACGACCCGGGCTGCGAGGGCCCGTACTCGGCGGCACAGCCGAGCTGGACGAGGCGGGCGCCGCAGCCGCTGCGGCGCAGGGCCTCGCAGACGGTGGCGACGGCGACGGTGTTGTGCCGGGTGAGGTCGCGGGCGCCGCCCCGGGTGGCCCCGGCGCAGTTGACGACGACTCCGGGGTGGACGGCGTCCAGGAAGCGGGTCAGGGCTCCCGGGCTGCCGGTCGCGAGGTCGAACCGAACGTCGGCGTCGTCGCCCCTTCCGAGGGCGGTGAGCTGGACGGCGGGGTCGGCGAGGAGGCGGTCCGCGACGAAGCGGCCGAGGTATCCGTTGGCGCCGAGCAGGAGAACCCTCATCGTGCGTCCCCCCGGTGCCGACGGGCGCGCACGGGCTGCACGGAGAGAGGGGGTGGGGGGTTCATGTGACGTTCTCCTTGGGGGTGTTGTACGGGCCCTGCCGGTGCGACAGGGGTACTGCTGCGGCTGCCACGACGTCGGCTTCGCGGCTGCCTGGGGCGGTGGTCTTTGTCAGGACAAAGGAACAGGTCCTGGGGTGTGCGGGAGGAGGGCTGCGCAGTGCCCGTGGCGCGGGTGCGCCGAGTGGTCAGTCGCGCCGTCCCGCGTGTGCGGAGGCCCGCGACAGTGCGACTGCCGCGTGGGCGAGGAGGCCGAGGGCCGCGGCTCCGCAGGCGAGGGCGGGTACGGCTCCGGCGCCCCACTCGCGGACGGCGGCCCTGACGGGCTCGGCCAGAGCGTCGCAGCCGGGCAGCCGTCCCGCCAGCAGGCTGCCCAGGGCGGCGGCTTCGGCCAGGCAGGCGGCGGTGAGCCCCGCTGCTCCCGCTTCGGGCAGGCCGTGCACGGCGAGCAGTCTGGCCAGGAAGAGCAGCGCTCCGACCGCGAGCGCGGACACGGCGAACGTCCCGCCGAACCCGAGCCGCGCGGCCCCGTACAGCAGCACCGTCAGGGCGATGGCGTACAGCCCGAACACGCCGAACAGCAACGGCCGTACGGCTGCCCCGAAGTCCTCCGTGCCGCGGCTCACGCGCAGCCTGCGGTGCGCCTGTACCGTCAGCAGCCGCGCGCACCAGGCGGCGGGCGCGAGAGCCGCGGCGAGTCCGACGAGGGTGGCCGGGGACGGCGCCCACAGGGGGCCTTCGCCGAGCAGCCGCATCAGCACGCCGTCGCCGAGGGCCGCGTACAGCAGCAGCCAGCCGGTGCGTGTCCACGGGGCGTATCCGTCGGCGCGCAGCGGTCCGCGGCGCAGGCACAGTGCGACGGCGACGAGGGTGGCGAGCACTCCGACGGCGACGGCCACGGCGCGGGCCCCGCCCGTCGTGCGGTCGGCGCCGAGCAGGGTGAGGGCGCACAGGGCTCCCGGCAGGAGCGCGTACGCCGCCCAGGCGGTCGGCAACGAGGCGTCGTGCGCCCTGGGTTCCGGGGCGTGCGCCGACGCGTCCTCCTCGTCGGTGCGTGGCACGCGCGCGTAGAGCTCCTCGGCGAGGGAGAAGACGTCCCGGTGCCGGAAGCGGGCGGCGGTGCGGTCGGTGACGCCGTGCGCTTCGAGTCCGGCGGCGATCTCCAGGGGGTCGACGGCCCGTTCGCACAGTTCGCGGTGCCGGTGCATGAGGGCCTTGACCGGGTCGGCGGGCCCGCGGCGGGCGGTGCCTGTCCTGCGGCTGCTGCTGTACGACACCGAGGCCGGGGACACCGAGGCCGGGGCCGATACCGCCACCGAGGCCGGGGACACCGACGCCGACACCGAGGCCTGGGCCGCGGTCGGCGCCTGGCCCGAGGTCGGCGCCTGGGAGGTCGGCGCCGTCCGCACCGGCACCACGGCCCGTACCGCGGTCGTGTCCGTGCCGTGGGCCGGGGTCTCCGCCATGCCCGTCGGGTCTGCCGTCTGCGTGGTCATGGGCGTGCCTCCCGTAGAGCGTCGGTGTCGTCGGCGGGCATACGGGCCTCCAGGTCGGAGACGCGCCACTCCAGGCCGGTCATCCGCTCGCCCAGGTCGGTCACCTGGTCCGCGAGCAAGTGGTCGGGCTCGTACTCGACGAGGACGGCGAGGGCGCCCTGCGACTCGGCGGACCGGTGCTGCCCGGTCCCGCTCCCGGTCCCTCCGCTCTCGTACGAGGCCCAGCTCGGCACCCGTCCGACGGCGGCCGGAACAACCGGAAGAGACGCAACAACCGGAGCGGCCGAGACAGCCGGAACAGCGCCATCGCCACCAGCACCAGCACCAGCACCAGCACCAGCACCAGCCACAATCGCCCCAGCCGGAACCTCAGGAGTCACTTCCACCCCCGCGCCCCCACCCGTCCAAGCCCCCGGCACATACGCCTCCGCCGGGAATGCGAACGGCAGCGGGTCCGTGTCCAGCGCCTCGCGCCGCACCGGGCAGTGCGACACCATCTCCAGGTAAATGCCGCGAAATGCCGCGAGGTTCTGCTCGACGGTGAAGAGTTCGAGCGCCCGCGCACGCCCCGCCGCCCCCAGCCGCACCCTGCGCTCCGGGTCGCGCAGCAGGGCCAGGCAGGCGTCGGCGAAGGCGCGCGGGTTGCGCGGCGGCACCACCAGGCCCGTACCGCCGATGACTTCGACGACGGCGCCGACGTCCGTGGAGACCGTCGCCCGGCCGCAGAACATGGCCTCGACGAGGCTGAGCGGGAAGCCCTCGACCACGCTCGACAGCACCACCACCGAGCCGGCCGCATAGGCGTCGGCCAGCTCCGGAGCCTCGGGGCCGCCGATCTCCTCGAAGAGGACGGGGCTCTCGCCCACCGCGTGGGCGTCGGCGGCCTCGTCGGGGAAGAGCTGGGAGGCCAGCGCCCGGCAGTGTGCGAGGTACGCGCGGGAGGACTCGTCCGTGACGGGTGCGGCGATGATCCTGAGCCGGGTGTCGGGTTCGGCCCTGCGCACCGCCGCGAAGGCGTGCAGCAGGCCGACGAGGTCCTTGGTGGGTTCGATCCGCCCCACCCACACCAGGGTGCTGTCCGCGCCCGCTCCGCAGGAGCCTCTCTCGCCCGCCTCCCCGACCGCCGCGAACCGCTCCGATTCCATCCCCGGGTACACGGTGCGCTGCTTGGCCCGGTCGGCGCCGCAGCGCTCCTGCCAGCGCCGTGCGTGCGCGTTGCCGGGGGTGAGTACGGCTGCCTGCTCGTACACCTCGGCGGCGAGGAGCCCCTGGAAGGCGGCGAGGAGGGTCCGTACGGACGCGCTCAACTCGGCCTCCTGGGCGGCCAGGTAGTGCGCCCGCAGCTGTACGCCGTACTCGGTGACCAGCAGCGGTACGCCGAAGAAGCGCTTGGCCAGCAGCCCCGGCAGCGCCGCCGCACCGCCCGACGCGGCGTGGCACAGGTCGACGGCGCCGAGACCGCCCTCCCCCGCGTCGTACCAGTCGAGCGAGAGCGGGCGCAGGGCGCGCTCCAGGAGGTCGGCGAAGACCAGGTAGTCGGGCACCTTCGCGGTCTGCACCACACGGGGCGCGCCCGGCGCACGGCAGGCGCTCTCCAGCGCGCGCACGGCGCGTTCGGAGCGCAGGGCGGTGTGCAGTCCGCCCTTCTCGCGGGCGAGTTCGGCCAGTCCGTAGAGGCCGGTGCAGAAACGCTCCGCCGCCGGTGGCGCACCGGCCGTCTCCCCCGCGCAGACCGCCGAGAGCAGTTCCCCGAAGTGCGTGTCGAAGCGACGCCGTTCGCGCCGGCCGTACGAGCGTCCGCCGAGCCGTCCGTGGGAGGTCCTGAAGTCCGTCTCCGAGGCCCACAGCGGGGCCGTCCTGACCCGGTGGACCTGGGGCGGCAGTTCGAGCCAGCCCTGCTCCTCCTGGTCCGCGCTGCGACTCAGGGCGTAGATGTCGAACTCGTGCCGCGCGAGCCCGCGCACAAGCCGGTCGCACCAGAACCTGGTTTCACCGGTCGCATACGGGTAGCCACCCTCGGTAAGCAGTCCGATCCGCACGTGTACACCCCCGATCTCCCGTGTGGGCAGCCGCCGTTGGTCCGGCGACTCGCAGCGGGACCGACCGTATGCGGACATGCCGGTGGCGCGACGGACGGTTGTCCATCGCACCACCGGAAGGGGTGAACAGTCGTAACTTTCACGCGCGGGCCGCGTTCAGTCGCGCTAGAGAGGTGCGTGCAGGCGCGGCGTCAGGCCGCGACGAGATCCCCGCGGGCCGTCCTGCGCACTGCCGCGAGCACCGGATCGAGCGTCGGCACGGCCGCCAGGAGCTCCTTCGTGTACGTCTCGGTGGGCGCGCCGTAGACCTCGGCGACGGTCCCCTGCTCGACGATCCGGCCCTGCCTCATGACCGCGATCCGGTCGCTGACCTGCCGTACGACGGCCAGGTCGTGGGCGACGAAGACCAGCGCGAGTCCCAGGTCGCGCTGCAGCCGGCCGAGCAGTTCGATCACTTGGGCCTGGGTGGTGACGTCCAGCGCGGAGACGGGTTCGTCGCACACCACCAGCTTCGGCGACGGCGCGAGGGCGCGGGCGATGCCGACGCGCTGGCGCTGGCCGCCGCTGAACTCGTGCGGGTAGCGGTCGTAGCGGTCCGGGTCGAGCCCGACGCGCTCCAGCAGCTCCTGCACGCGTGCCCGCAGCACCTTCTCGTCGCGCTCCCCGGCCGCGCGCAGGGGGTCGGCGATCGACTCCCCTATGCTGCGGCGCGGATTGAGGGACGCGACGGGGTCCTGGAACACCATCTGCACGCCGTGCGCGTGCCGGCCTCCCGGTGCACCGGACACCCGCCCCGGGCCGATCTCCCTACCCCCGTAACGGAGTCGGCCCGAGGTGGGCTCCAGCAGACGCACGAGCATCCGCCCGAGCGTGGTCTTTCCGCTGCCGCTCTCGCCGACGATGCCCAGGGTCTCGCCCCGGTGCACGGTCAGCGACACGTCGTCGACGGCGGTGACGGCGCGCTTCCCGCGCCCGAACTCCCGCCGCAGCGCGACGGCTTCGAGCACCGGCTCGCCCTCAAAGAGGGCGTCGGGACGGCTCAGCGGGCCGTCGAGGCGCGGCACGGCCTCCAGAAGGGTCCTGGTGTACGCCTGCCGGGGCGCGGCCAGCACGTCGGCCACGGGGCCGCGTTCCACGGCCCGCCCGTCGCGCATCACGAGGACGTCGTCGACGCTCTCCGCGGCCACCCCCACGTCGTGGGTGACCAGGAGCAGCCCCATGCCCTCCTCGCGCCGCAGCGCGTGCAGCAGGTCGAGGATCTGGGCCTGCACCGTGACGTCGAGCGCGGTGGTGGGCTCGTCGGCGATCAGCAGCTTCGGCTCGCAGGCGAGCGCCATCGCGATGAGGGCCCGCTGCCGCATGCCGCCGCTGAACTCGTGCGGGCGCGACCGGGAGCGCCGCGGCGCGTCCGGGATGCCCACCCGGTCCAGCACGGTGACGGCGCGCGTGCGCGCGTCCCGCCGGGACACCTTGCGGTGCACGCGCAGGACTTCGGCGATCTGGTCGCCGACGGCGTAGTACGGGTCGAGGGAGGACAGCGGGTCCTGGAAGACCATGGCGGCCTTCGCGCCCCGCAGGGAACGGAGTTCGGCCTCCGATGCCGCGGCCACGTCCACTCCGGCGACCTTCACCGTGCCCTCGACCCGGGCGCCGGTCCCCCGGTGCAGTCCCAGCAGGGCGGACGCGGTGGCGCTCTTCCCCGATCCGGACTCGCCGACCAGGGCGAGCGCACCGCCCTCGGGCAGCGTGAAGGACAGGTCGCGTACGGCGGCGACGCCCTCACCGGGAGAGGACCCGCCGATGCCGGGGAAGGTGACCGAGAGTCCCTCCACCTCCACCACGAAGCCGCTCATGTCAGCACCACCCGTCGGTCGGCCACCGCGTACAGCGCGTCCGCGACGGCATTGGCCAGCACTACGAAGAACCCCGTCACCAGCACCATCCCGACGACCACCGGCAGATCGACGACCTTGACGGCCTCCACCAGCTCCCGCCCGAGCCCGGGCAGTCCGAACAGCGACTCGGTGAGCACAGCGCCGCCGAACATCGACCCGAAGTCGACCGCGCTGAGGGCGATCACGGGTGCGACGGCTCCGCGCAGGGCGTGCCGCCCCACGAGGGCGCGCTCACTCACTCCGTACGCGCGAAATGTCCTTACATGGTCGTCGGCCAGTGTCTCCAGCATGGAACTCCTGGTGAGCCGCGCGTATTTGGCGGACTCGATCAGTGCGAGGGAGAGCCACGGCAGCAGCAGGTTCCACGCCCACTGTTCCGGGTTCTCGCCGAAGGGCACGTACGTCGGGAAGGGCAGCCACTGGAGCGTCGAGCAGAACGCGATGACCAGCAGCAGTCCGATCACGAAGACCGGAGTGGCGGTCCCTGCGAGGGTCAGCCCGGTCAGCACCCGTTCCGTGAGACGCCCGCGCCGCCATACGGACAGCACGCCGGTGCCGACGCCGAGCAGCAGCCACATCACCAGCGCGCCGATCACCAGGGATCCGGTGACGGGCAGCTTGGTGAGGATCAGCTGGGTGACCTGCTGGTCGCTCTGGTACGAGATCCCCAGGCACGGTGCGTCGCAGTGCAGCACACCGGTGCCGGAGGAGTAGTCGCGGCCCGCGAAGATGCCCTGCACGAAGTGCGCGTACTGCATCCACAGCGGGTCTTCGAGCCGCAGCTGGTCACGCACCTGCGCCACTTGTACGGGCGAGCAGCGCGGCCCGCAGGCGATCTGCGCGACGTCGCCGGGAGCGACGTAGAAGACGAGGTACAGCAGGACGCTCAGCGCCGCCAGGACGAAGAGGGCCCCGCCGAGCCGGCGCAACAGGAAGCCGGTCACCGGGCACCGTCCTTGCGTCGCGGGAAGAGGCCGCCGAATCCGCGGCCCGAAAGGAAGCGGCGGCGCGACCCGCCCAGCCGCGACCGCGACCGCGGGTCGAGCGCCGTCCGTACGCCCTCCCCCAGCACTGTCATCGCCAGCACTGTGACGAACAGCAACAGTGCCGGTATCAACAGGTACGACGGCGCCGCCTGGTACCAGACGTCGGCGTCCGTGAGCATCTGTCCCCACGACGGCGTCGGCGGCTTGATGCCGACGCCCAGGAAGGACAGCGCGGCCTCGGCCACGATGTTCTGCGGCAGCAGCAGGGCGGAGTAGGTGATGACGGGGGCTGCCAGTGCCGGGAGCAGCTCGCGCCGCGCGATCCGCCACTTGCTCCAGCCGCTGAGCCGGGCCGCCGACACGTAGTCCAGCGACTTCAGCGTCAGGGTCTGCGCGCGCACGATCTTCGACGTACCCGCCCAGTTGATCAGGCCGACGACCAGCGCGATCAGCACCGGACGCGGGAACTGGGCCGGGACGATCGCGAGCAGCGCGAGGGCGATCACCATCAGCGGCATCGCCACGTTCACGTCGGTGATCCGGCTGAGCACCTGGTCGACGCGGCGGCTGCCGAGCCCGGCCGCGAGGCCGATGACGACGCCGAGGAAGACCTGGAGGACGGTCGCGAAGAGGGCGACCCCGAGCGACACCCGCGCCCCGTACACGACCCGGGCGAACAGGTCGCGGCCGGTCTGCGGCTCGACGCCGAGCCAGTGCTCGGCGCTGATCCCGCCGAAGGGGCCGAGCGGCGCACCGCCTGCGGCCGAGTCGACGAGCGCCGGGTGGAAGGAGTTCGGGTCCTGCCCCTCCAGGGCGGCGAGCAGCGGTGCGGCGAGCGCCACCAGCACCAGGAGGGCCACCACGCCCGCGGCGGCCATGGCGGCCCGCTGCGCACGCAGCCGCCGCCAGAACTGACGGGCCCCCGAGGCGGGGACGGCGGCGGTCGCCGTCCCCGCCTCCTGGGCCGTGACGGACAACAATGTTTCGCTCACGGCTACTTGACCGCGACCTGCGAGACGTCCAGCACACCGGTCCAGTCGCTGATCACGATGTTCTTCACGTCCTTGCCGTACAGCCGCTTGTAGACCGGGTGGAACAGCGGCACGGTCAGCGCCTGCTCACCGATCTTCTGGTCGAGCGCGCCCCACCTCGCGGCGGCGGCCGACAGATCGGTCAGCTTGTTGATCTCGTCGACCTCCTTGTTGACGGCCGGGTCGTCGAGCTGCGCGTAGTTGAAGTTGGTGCCGTCCTTGACGATCTGGCGGCCGTCGAAGAGCGGCGCGAGGAACGGACCGCCGGACGGCCAGTCGGCGCCCCAGTGCGCGAGGAAGAGGCCGGGCTGCTTCTTCACGCTGTGAATGGTGTCGTTGTAGTCGTTCTCCTCAAGTCCCTTGAGTTCCAGGGTGATCCCGGCCTTCTTCAGCGCGTCCTGAAGCGCGGTGGCGATCTCCGGGCTGGTCTCGCGGTCCTTGGCGTTGGAGTGCGTGAGGGTGACGGTCAGCCCCTTCTCGTGCCCCGCCTCTTTGAGGAGCTCCTTCGCCTTGGCGGCGTTGCCGGTGTCGCCCGCCGGGAAGTGGTCGTACTTCACGTGCCCGAAGGACTTCTGCGGCGGCAGGTTCGTCGTCGCGGGCAGTGCGAGGGAGGAGCCGCCGGCCGCGTTGATCACGGACGAGCGGTCGACCGCGTACGCGATGGCCTGGCGCACCTTGGGGTCGTCGAAGGGCTTCACCTTCGGGTTGAAGGCGAGGTAGTTGGTGTAGCCGAAGTGGCCGGTGCCGACGCGCGCGGCGAGGTTCTTGTCGCCTGCGACCTTGGCGAGCTCGGCGGGCCCGAGGTTGTTGTCGGTGGTCACGGCGGCGGAGTCGGTGCCCGCGCTCGCGGAAAGGCGCTGGTTGATGACCGCCGGGTCGAGCCCGGAGCGCACCTCGATCCGGTCCGGGTACGCCTTGCGCTCCTCGTCCGTCTTCGCGTCCCAGTGCTCGTTGCGCTCCAGGAGCAGCTTCTCGCCGTCGTTCTCGTTCTTGACGACCTTGTACGGGCCGGAGGAGACGGGGTGCTCCTCGTACTTGGTCCCGTTGTCCTTGGCCTTCGGTACGGGCGTGGTCTGGGTCTGCGTCGCCAGGAAGGGGAATTCGCCCTCCGGCTTGTTGAGGTGGAAGACGATCGTCCGCGCGTCCGGGACCTCGATCGAGTCGAGTCCCTTCTTCGTCTTGTACGGGCCTTCGTAGCCCGCGCCGCCTATCAGCCAGTCCCTCAGGTACGGGGCGCCGCCGGACAGTTCGGCCGCGAACGAACGCTCGATGCCGTACTTGATGTCGGCACTGGTGATCGGCGTGCCGTCCTCGTACTTCAGCCCCTCTTTGAGGGTGTACGTCCACACGGTGGCGTTCTTGCTGGGCCTGCCGAGGTCGGTCGCGAGGTCGGGGACGACCTTGGTGCCGTCGGCGCCGCTCTCCCGGTTGCGGGTGGTGAGCGTGCGGAAGACCAGGGACGGAACGTTTCCGCCGCCCGACGTGTAGAGGCGGGCCGGGTCGAAGTCGGTCTGCGGCTGCCGGTTGAGGATCTGGAGCGTGCCGCCCTTCTGCGGGGCACCGGCCTTGGCGCCCGCACCGCTCGCGGAGGCGGCGCCGTCGCCCTGCGGCCCGGCGCAGGCGGTGGCGGCGGTGGCGAGCGCGACACCGGCGGCGAGCACGGCCGCCCGGCGGGACATGACGGATCTGCGCATGACGAAAAGACCTCTCGGGTGTTCGGAAGAAGGAGCACGCGCAGGCGCTCGGAACCCGGAAGGGGGTCGCACGGAAAATGCCGCGCCTGCGGACGGAATGCAAGGGAAATGCATACGCCCGGGCGCGGCAGTGTCAGGGAAGAAAAGGAGAAGTCCGACGCGCACCTGGGCAGACGTCAGCTACAGAGAATGTCCGCGACGCAGTGCGCGGTCACACCGATCAGCGCGAGCTCAATGGCTGCGCGATCGGTGGCGGCTGCGTGACGGGGCGACATGCCGAGAAATATGAACGACCCCGCTCTTTATGTCAATCTCACTCTGAGACGGCGTCTCACATACCGGTCATATGCCGGTCACGCGCCCGCCGCTCGCCCACCGCTCCCCGGTCCGGAACCCCCGGGCCACCCGTCAATTCTCGGGATGCACCCACGGGTTGGGCCTGCACGTCTTCGCACCCGTCTGCAGCGTCTTGGTCTGCTGCATCATCACCGGGGCCAGTGCCCCGTCCTCGGCGCAGGGCTTGTGGTTGCGCCCGAGCCGGTGTCCAACCTCGTGGTTGATCAGCATCTGCCGGTACGGAAGGAGCAGCTTCAGCCCGAAGGTCGGCGCCCCGCCGGCCCAACGGTAGGCATTGATCATTACGCGCTCGGTGACCGCGGAATCGCAGGAGACATTCTGCGAGAGCGTCTCCAGCTCCGACTTCAGACACCAGATGTTGGTGGTGACCGGAGTGGCGAGCGTCACGACGAAATCCGGGTCACCGGTGGATATTCGCTCGAACGTCATTTCACCGTTGCCCGCCCAACTCCTTTTGTCGTTGAGGGTCTTCTGGATCGCTTCGGCGAAGAATTTCCCGTCGAGCCCGATGTTCTTCTCGACGTCCACCCGGTAGTGGTACTTCTTGCCCTTGCCCGGAGCCTTGTCCGTCCCCGGAACGGTGTCGAAGGTGTTCGGCCCGCTCTGGTCCGCGGCCATCGTCAGCTTCCGCGCCATGCGCTGTTCGAACGTCAGTGGGGCGACCGGGGCCCCTTCCCCGCTCCCTTGCGGTGTGGTCCGGTCCTCGTCGCGCGAGGCGCCGTCGGCGAGCGTGCGGTCTCCCGCGCTCGGGGCCGCCGAGTCCTTCGCCCCCGCACCGGAGTCCTGACCGGTCACCACGACCGCGAGCACGGCGGTCACTGCGGCGGCGGAGACCCCGGTGACGGTACGGGCCCGTCGCCGCCTGGCCCGACGAGCGGTGCCGTCGGAATCGGCGTCGCCCTCCCTGCCGCCCGTGCTGCCGCCTTCGCCGCCCTCGTGGAGCGCATCGGCCTCGTCCCAGTCGGTGACGGCCTCGTACGGATCACGCGCGGGCGTACGGGGCTGCGGGTGCGGCTGCGGCCCCTCGAACGCCTCCATGAACTCCCGCCGGGGCCCCGGAACCCGCGCCCCGCCGCCCAGCCCGACCGGCGGCCGGGACTGCGGCGGCGACTGCTGCGCCCCGGCGGCCTGCTGCCGTCCCGGCTGCGACGGCACGTACGCACCCGCCGTACGCGGCGCACCGACCCAGTCGCCGTACCGCCCGCCGCCCGTGTCGCCGACCTCGCCCGGCACACCGAACGCACCGGTGTCGCCCCAGCCGCCGCCCGGCTCACGCTGCTCCGGATGCCCGCCCCGCACCGGCTGCGCAGCCTGCGACGACTCCGGCGAATGCGGCGAATGCGTCGGCTGCGGTCCTCCCGCAAGGTGATGCGGCTGGAAACGCGGCATCGCCCCTGTGGCGCCCTGGTGGCGCGGCAGCTCGCCCGTGTCGCCCCGCCTGCGCCGGCCGTTCCCGGGCGCGACAGGCGCACCGGAGGCACCAGAACCACCTCTTGAGGTGTCGGTGCCCCCGCCTATGCCGGGGTTCTCGTCGGCACCCTTGGGTGCGGCGCCTCGACGGCTGTGACGTCCCACGCGGCGGATCAGCTCCTAGCTTCTGTCTGGGGCGTTTCGGTCCGGGGTGTTTCTGTCCGTACGAACCCCAGGAACGCCTCGGCGACCGCCTCGGGGTACTCCATCATGGCCACATGCCCGGCATCCGGAAGAGCCAGGAGCCGGGAATCGCGGAACGCCGCCGTCGCCTTGCGCGCCATGCGGAAGGACACCAGCTGGTCCCGCCCGCCGTACACCAGCAGCGTCGGCGCGAGCACCCGCTCCGCCTGCCGCCACAGTCCGTGCTGGCCACCCAGGGTGTACGCGTCGACGATGCCCCGCGCGGACCGGGTCATCGCGTCCCAGAAGTACGGCAGCCGAAGCCGCCGCTCCATCTCGTCGACGGCCGCCTGGAATCCCTCGGGCGTGACCCGCCCCGGATCCCCGTAACAGAGCCCCGTCACCCCGCGCGTGCGCTGTTCCGCCGTCCAGTCCCTGCTGAGCTTCGCGAACAGTCCGGCGACACCCGGCACCGCGAGCAGCGCCGTCGGCACCGCGGTCTTCTGCACCCGGAGCTCCGGCAGCGCGGGTGACACCAGCGTCAGGCTCCGCACCAGGTCGGGGCGTACGGCCGCAACACGCGTAGACACCGCTCCGCCCAACGAATTCCCGAAGAGGTGGACCGGCCCGCGCCGACGCGCGTCGAGGTAGCGGATCACGGCGCGCGCGTGCCCGGTGACCGAGTAATTGCCGTCCTCCGGCGGCGGGGAGTCGCCGAAGCCCGGAAGGTCGAGGGCCTCGCTGTCGACGACGCCGTCGAGGAGCGGCATCAGCGCCGACCAGTTCTGTGAGGAACCGCCGAGCCCGTGCACGTACAGCGCGGGCGGCAGCCCGGTGCGCACCGGGGGCCTGGACCGGACCGTCAGCGTCAGGCCCGGCAGGGAGACGGACCTCAGCTCCTCCCCCTCCGCGACTCTGACCGCACTGACCAGCGGCAACGGCGCGGAGACGGCACTGGCCCCAGTGCTGGATCCCGGGCTGGACCCCGTGCTGGATTCCGGCAGATCGGTCGAAGACATGGCGCCAATGTTACGAGACGATCACGCGGGGGCTCATGTGTTCGCGGTCACAGACCGCATGGCGTGCGCCCCCTCGTGCTCCTACGCTCGAAAAGGAAGGCGTGTCACGCGCACATGTCGTCGTGCATGCCGGAAAGGCGGATCCCATGTCCACTGTCGACCCGAGCGACCCGGAGACCTTCCAGACGGACCCCGAGGCGGACGACGCCGCGGCCCTTCCCGACGAGACCCCGGAGGCCGATGCGACCGAACAGCACACGGACGTGAGGCAGGAGCGGGACGACCCGCTGACCACCGTGGATCCCGACTTCGTGAACGAGGCGGACGCCACCGAGCAGTCCCGCGTGGTGACCCTGGACGAGGACGACTACCGCTGAGGAGGACGGCCCCCACCGCTCACCGGACGGCCGCCGACCGCACTCCGGGCAACCGTCCGGCGCTCCGACCACTCTTCACTCGGTGTCCGCTCCGTGAAATTCTGCGTCCGCACCGCGCACAGCCGGGTTACTCAAAAGTACGATGGCCGCTGCGGCGCACATCACACGGAACAGCCGTGCGGTGAGAGTCCGTGAACATGAAAGACATGGGAGGCGGCGTGACAGCCACCGAGCAGACAGAGGCGACGCGCCCGCGGGGCACCCGCCTGCCACGCCGAGCCCGACGCAACCAGCTCCTGGGCGCCGCCCAGGAGGTTTTCGTCGCACAGGGCTACCACGCGGCTGCGATGGACGACATCGCCGAGCGCGCCGGAGTCAGCAAGCCGGTGCTCTACCAGCACTTCCCCGGCAAGCTCGACCTCTACCTGGCCCTCCTGGACCAGCACTGCGAGTCGCTGCTCCAGGCGGTCCGCACCGCCCTGGCCTCGACCAGCGACAACAAGCTGCGCGTCGCCGCCACCATGGACGCCTACTTCGCGTACGTACAGGACGAGGGCGGCGCGTTCCGCCTCGTCTTCGAGTCCGACCTGACGAACGAGCCCGCGGTGCGCGAGCGCGTGGACCGGGTCTCGCTGCAGTGCGCGGAGGCGATCAGCGAGGTCATCGCCGAGGACACCGGCCTGTCCAAGGACGAGTCGATGCTGCTGGCCGTGGGCCTGGGCGGCGTCTCCCAGGTGGTGGCCCGCTACTGGCTCTCCAGCGGCAGCACCATTCCCCGGGACCAGGCGGTCCAGCTCCTCACCTCGCTGGCCTGGCGCGGCATCGCGGGATTCCCGCTGCACGCCACCGACCAGAACTGAGCAACCGCTGAAAATGTCATGGGGCGACTGCTCAAAAGCGTCGTGTTCGCTCCGGGCGTTCCCCGCGGGAGCCGATCACGTCCCCTCCCCGGGCTAATGTGGCGGGACGTACGGCGCGGGGCGACCGCGCCGACCCAGATCGTCGGAGGGACATAGCCGTGGAGGTCAAGATCGGCGTGCAGCACGCACCCCGGGAGATCGTTCTGGAGAGCGGGCAGTCCGCCGAGGAGGTCGAGCGCGCCGTGGCCGACGCGCTGGCCGGCAAGGCACAGCTGCTCAGCCTGAACGACGACAAGGGCCGCAAGGTCCTCGTGCCGGCGGACCGGATCGCCTACGTGGAGATCGGCGAGCCGACGCAGCGTCGGGTGGGCTTCGGCGCCCTCTAGTACGCGACAGCGCAGGAAAAGTACGGCCCGGCGGGTTCTCCCGCCGGGC